>JAFGTN010000797.1 GCA_016934075.1 Pirellulales bacterium | reverse complement strand
GAGCCTGCCCGTCGCCGATCATCACCAGCCGCACATCCATTCCCTCGCCGGCGCAACGGGCCACGGCGTCGATAAGCACGTCCGGCGCCTTGTAGAGTTGGGCCAACGCGCCTACATGGATAATCGTAAACGAATTTTTGTCTGGATCTATCGACGGCGCGGTTTCGGCAATAGCTTCAGCCGGTAACTCGATGCTCGAATAGTGCGTCGAAAAAGAGTCCGCCCCGGGTGGATAACGCAGTTGCAGCATTCTTTCGGTAACGTACGAACAGGCGCGGGCCTTGTCGCATTGACGGCGAAGGTTCCGCGAAAACAGTTGGCGGAAGAGCGGGCGCAGCGGATGCTTGACCGCTCCCGGCGCGAACACATCGTACGGATCGCCCACAACCTCGACGGCGTAGGGGTGCCCGATCTTTTGCAGATAGGGTTGTAAACACCCCGAGAGCGTTCCCGGCGTTCGGAGAATTACGGCATCGTCCGGTCGGATGGCTTGCCGCAAGGCGCGGCGAATCTCTCGCGCCTTAAAGAAATACTCGTGCGGGCCGATGAAATGCGGGATGCAAGAAAAGGAAACACCTTCGCCGTCGGCCCTGTCGTCGCAAGACTCGCGCGAACACTCCACATTGGGGGCGTTTTTCAGAACCCGGGCGACCACGTTGACCGAATCGAAAACCTCGAGGTACCGTTGCCAGAACTTGTAAGCGCAAACTCCGCTGGGCGAGCGGATATGCCCGTCCGCGGTTTTGCTGAATCTCTGTTCCAGGACGATGGATACTCTCATTTTGCTTTATCCTGTTCAGTTTCATGTCGAACTGAAGTGACAGTATGATTTCAGTTTGGCCGTGTAATTCATGAAGGCGTTTTTTTTATGCAACCGCCAAAGATAGAAAACGATACAAGGGAAAACGCAAAACCAGACAAGCGGTCGCATGATATTCATGCTAGAGGCACGCGCGAAATATGGCAGTATTGATATTAGGATCGCCGCAATAGCATAAAACATCGGCCCGGCTCTTTTGTCGGCGATGGCAGAGAAAGCACCGATGGCGTACCCCAGCACAATGCAGGCGAGTGGCGTTCCGAACCAGGAAAAATTCAGATACATTTCGGCAAACACCGAGAAACCGACTCCACCGCCTATGGCCGCCAACTTTGGATTCACCTCTTTTGTCAACCATGGGGAAAAATTCGTGCGTTTCAAGGCAGGGTGCTCCTTCCAGAACACATTGGGAAGCACTGTGGTTGTCGTCCATAAATATCCGCTGCCCCACATGAATTCTTTCTTTTCGGGTACCAGCATCATGGTATACGAAACGGTTCGCAAGGAAGTTCCCATCTCCTTTACCAATGCGATCACGGGGTTACGATTGTTCGACATCTTCTGGACGAATATCGTCGGCGAGAAACGGTTCCATCCGTGCACGTGGCGCATGTGTGCCACAGCCGGGCAGATGAGAAATGCAGCCACGACGCCGAACACGAATAGTTTTGCCGGAATTCTTCTGATTCTGAAGTGGAACAGCCAAACCGTGGCCAGAAACAGCGTGGCTGCGTTGCCGCGGAGACCGGATGCCAGAAAAGAAAAACAAAGGAAGGCGGCAAAGCCGATAAGAAAACCGGCCATCAGCTTGTGACGTGAGTATGCCGTCAGCAGCATGAGCATTCCAGGAACCGCAAATAATGAAGCAATCGCTACCCAGTTGTTGATTCCATAAGATGATTCGCCGTGATAAAGAACCAGATAACCCTCGAAAATGGAACTCGTTGTCATTGTGATTGCGGTATAAGTGGCGGGTATAGCGCCAATCGCGAAGAACAACCATCCGAGCACTTTGACTAAAGAATTCTCTTCTTCGATGGATATCTCTCGAATCGGTACGGTCTTTTGTTCGATTACACGGCGACGGTATGCGCCAAGCAATGCTCCAAGGTGAATGCACGCCATACCCGTTGTCGCCAGTGCCACGGCTTTATGGATTAAATCTGCAGGAACTTGATTTGCGATCAGGCTCAACACACCGTGTTTGTTGAGATGAAAGATTTCAAGCAGACAATCGCCACCGTTGAAAAGCTGAACCGCGATAAAAAAAAGCGTATACGGCGAAAAGTAGTACCCGCTTACCTGTTTCCAAGACCATAGTACCCAAATAAAATGCAGCCCTTGGAAAACACAGAACGGATACGTCATCGCGGCAAGGCGATCTTCGGAGGGCCAAACGACACAGAGCATTGTGAAGCATGCTAGTGATAAGCATGTTTGGATTAATAAGAACTCGGGTAGCTTCTCGCCATACCGCTGCGGTGCTTGTTCATGCAGTTGATGCGCCGGTTGATTGTTTCCTGAAAGCATGGTTGCCATAGTTGTCAAAGCCCTTTTTTATGCGACGTCTATCTTGGATGCCCGCCGCCAAACAGAACAAGTTAAGGCTGCGCATTTTTCGATTGTATATGGGCTAGCGCCAAAACATTTCTGTATTGATTTTCTACGGTCATAATCATATCCATCCGCAATGCGCTCACACGCCACTTGGGCCCATACTTTCGGGCCGGCTTCCAACGCAAGGTGTTCGACTATCGGCAGGTGCGGTGAAAGCTCGATAATGCCCGGTATGTCGCTGCCGATGACCGGAATCCCGGCAGCGGCGGCCTCTAGAACTGCGCCCGGCAGGCCTTCCCATTTTGACGGGAACACCATGATATCCGCCGCCGAAAGCAAACGCGGCACGTCCGAACGTGAACCGGCAAATATTACCGATTCGGCCAATTTCAATTCGTCGACTTGCGCGCGAACCTTGAGTTCCGTGTCGCTATCACCATGCCCCACCAGAATTAGACGAGCTGCGGGAATATGTTTTTGTATCGCCTCAAAAACGGATATCAAAAACGGGTGGTTCTTTTGTTTTCGCAGGTTTCCCACGTGGATTACCAACGGGCAGTCGTTCGCCAGGCCAAACTCGCGGCGAACGCCGATCCGGTCCGGTGGCGCGGCGAAACGCGAGCCGTCTACTCCGTTTGGAATCACCGTTCGTCGCGGGTCTTTGCTCCAATTTTTGCCGAAAAGGGTTTCCATGGTTCCCGTGCCCACCGACAGTATGTTCGTCGAGTGGCGATTGACCATCCAGCGTGAAATGGCTCGTTGAATCATACGACGCAGAGTTGAGTCGTGTCCGTCTTGTGTATTTCTGAAATGAGAAATTCGTCCTCGTACTCCCGCCTTTTCCGCAAGCCGCAGGATGTACCCAGAGGAAAAATGAATATGTGAATGGACTATGTCGAACTGTTCTTCTTTAAGAAGTTCGGTAAAACGGCGCGAGAAACCTCGCTCAAGTTTGCACAAGTGAACCTCCGACCCTAATTGGCGAATCTCATCATCCAATTGACCGGGCAGTCCTGAAAGGCTGAGGAATTGTGGAAGATATCGCTTGCGATCGATATAACGCAGCAATTCCACGGTGCGCGTTTCAGCTCCGCCTCGGACCATGCGCCCGAATATGTGCAAGATTTTGATCGGTGAAGATTTATGCGTGGAGGTGTTCATTGTTATCATTAAAATGCATTAGGCCACCCGGGTCGTGTTATGGGGACAGCCGTCTGTATTTGATGCAAGTATGCCGTATTGAGAATACCATTTTTCTAATACATAAAGTTTCCAAAGGCGTGGGCTTTGGTCGCGCGAACCTTTTACGTGCCCGCCTATCAACCGTTCGATGCATTTGGCCGGGATAATAGATCTGACAAAACCGTTTCTGCCCAGAAGCACATCGTTGAACTCGTTGTAAAGGTCACCGCGGAACCATTTGCCCAACGGCACGGCGAATCCCCTCTTCGGCCGATTGACGAAAGATTCATCGAAATCCTTTGCCAACAGTCGCTTAAAAGGAAGCTTGCCCTGCGCGCCGTCGAATTTCAATTCCAGCGGCATACGGCTGCTGAGTTCAAACAGTATGTGGTCCAGAAGCGGCGCCCTGGCTTCCAGAGACACGGACATGCTGGTGCGGTCGACCTTTACCATCAAGTCCTCGGGTATGTAGAATCGCCGGTCGAAGGAACACATTGCGTCGATCGGCTCCGTCGCGTTTTGCGGCCAAGTATCCTCCGGAATCCCCGCTTCAGCTCCGGGGTAATCGGCCGTCGCCAATGAAAGCAGATAGTCGTCGGAAAACAGGCTGAAATAGCGGGCTTTGCGGCCGGGGATGAACTGCTTCAACAGTCCGCTGCCACGAACATGTTGTGGCCAGCATCGCCGCGCGGCGCCGAAAAACATCTTCACAAACCACTGCGGTTGCCAGTCCAATATGCGGGATATCTGTTGTTGTAACCGATACCTGCCATAGCCGGCCAGCAACTCGTCGCCGCCGTCGCCGGAAAGGGCGACTGTAACATGCTGACGGGCAAGACGCGATACGGCCAGAGTCGGAATGGCGCTGCTGTCGGCGAAGGGCTCGTCGAATATTTCCGCAATCCGTGGAACGGTCGCCAGCAGTGATTCGGGTTCAACGACCTCGATATGGTGATGCAAACCGAACTTCTCGGCCGCCAAGGTGGAATACTCCCTCTCGTCGTGCGATGCCATGGGAAAGCCGACCGAAAAGGCCTGCACCGGTTTCGTGGAAAGACGAGATACCTGGCCCGTCACCACGGTCGAATCGATGCCGCCCGAAAGAAATGTACCTAACGGCACGTCGCTGATGGTGCGAAGCGCCACCGACTCGCCAAGCGCGCCGGCAAATTCCTCGGCCCACTGTGACCGCGTTTTTTGGTAATCGGGCTCGTATTGCAGATCCCAATACGTTCGCGGCGCGGCATTCCGCGGGGAATCGAGATCGATTGTAATTTGTTCCGCGGCTTTGAGCTTTTTCACGTTCTCGAAAATCGACATGGGAGCCGGCACGAAACCGTGATGCAGGAAGGCGAAAACAGACTGCTGCGAAACCGACCCGACGATATTTGGTATTTGTAAAAGCCCCTTCAATTCGGAACAAAAAGCCACACCATCCGCCGAGAGATGATAGTACAATGGTTTTTCGCCAAAACGGTCACGGGCAAGGAAGAGCCGGTTCGCCTCGAGGTCCAAAACCGCGAAGGCGAACATGCCACGCAAGCGATCGACGACTCTTTCGCCCCACTGTTCGTAGCCGTGTACCAGAACCTCGGTGTCGGAATGGTCGGTTTTGAAACGGTGCCCAAGCCCGGCAAGCTCGCATCGCAATTCGACGAAATTGTAAATTTCGCCGTTGAACACAACCCAAAGGGAATCCGTTTCATTACTCATCGGTTGCGCCGCCGCGTCGGCAAGATCGATAACTGCCAGCCGACGGTGCCCCAGGAAAAAGTCGGGCCCTTTTTTGCCGAGTGAACCAACTAACTGTTTTGATGGATTATTCAGAAAATTAGCGTCGCGCGAATGTGTTCGTCCCGCAACAACTCCGTACCCATCCGGGCCGCGATGAGAAATTGCTTCGCAGCCTTCGTGGCAGGCAAGCAATTCGACCGGCTTATGGGGAGTTATTAGTCCGAGGATTCCACACATTTTCTACGCTATTCCTCCACCGTCTCAAAGGATTCAAAAGCCGGGGTTGCCATTTCATCATTGATGATGGAATGCTCTTTCATGCGGTAAAGCACCGACAAAAGTACAATACCGTAAGAAGTTGCCTGAAAACCGATGGCGATAACCATGGCTACGGCCGCACCCAAAATCGCATGCTGCGGAACCAGCGCTCGGCAACTGGCAAACGCGACACAAACAGTGGCAAAGGCCAATGGAACTTGGGCCCGAAATGCTCGCATGGCGGTCAGGGCGATGCCGCTAAACGTCGATACAAAGCTGAGCGAGATTACCACTGTTATCAGCAAAAACGCCATCTGTGCCGAGGCATATTCGCTGCCGAAAACGGTGGTCAGAACCCAACCTCCGGCCGTGGCGGCCATCAGTATCATGGCGGCCCCCAAAGATGCTCCCACGGCACACTGCGTGATAAATAACACTATGATCGCAATCCGGTTTCCTTCGCAGTAATATCGCGCTATCCGCGGGGCCGCCGACTGACCCAACGAAATCACTACTATGTTCCCCAGCACCGTGAAGTAAGAAATCGGACCGAAAATTCCCAGCGCGGCCTCGCCGTGCCAGGCTTCGACGAAATAGCGTGGGATGTTGGCGTTTAGGCTGATAAGCATCGACACGACACCAAGTGGAGCCGATAGCAATAACAACTGCTTCAATCGGCCGGCATCCCACTGGGGCCAAAAAGATTCTCGGGCTGTTCGTTGAAGTTTGGCCCTGCGTTGATGTACCGCACGATTTCGCGCAAAACGCACTGCCCTGGGTATGTCGAAACAAATCAGTGTCACCAACCAGGCGGTTATCAATCCGGCGATTCCTCCCAATACATCACCGAAAAGCCACATCCCGTCGATAAATAGCACAACGGACAGAATGCCTCTTATTACCTTCGAGATGGTTATCTGATCCATCCGCTCGTTTTGTTGAAAATAACCGAAGAAAAGATCGCTGATCGATTCGACCGTCTTGGCCAGCGCTATCATCATGATCGCCAATGCCGTTTCGTTCCGATAGCCGGCGATAAATATAATCGCCCCAATAGCACACATCGCCACGGTCATGGCGAGCAAGCGAAATGCCAGGTATACCCCAAAGGGGCATTCGCGACGCGCATCCGACACTATTACCGCTCGTAAATTGAAACCCAGAAAAATGATTACCGGCGCCGAGACAGCAAGCCCCAACGTATACTGCCCCGCCATCTGCGTGTCGCCGATTTTTGTCAAGGCGATCAACAACCCAAACTGGCAGGTCACGTAGAATCCCGAGCCGAACATGGCCCAAGAAAAGTTTTTGCGCAAACTTAGCGGCCGCGATACTGCGGTAGCTTGATGACTTCGTTTCCTCTTGGCAGTCGCTCTTCGGCGAACTACGGTTGCAGTTTCCACCAGTTTAACAAGCCTTCCCTGACATATGGTGGCCGCGGGGGAAATCTGGGTAATTTACCCCGAGTGCGTAATCCATGCAAATATCTGCATGGTGGTGTTTATCATCTTTCCACTTTAAGGTCAATCTTAAGAAAGACTGTGTGGTAGAAGTCTCAAGTCTTATGCCCTATGTCTTATATCCTAAGTCTTAAGTCCTAAGTCCCATATCTCATACCTAAAAATCATACCAAACACCGCCGCCGATTTGCTCTTCGAACTCTTGCACGAATTGATATTGGTCGCTCATCCCGTTGAAATATTGCATTCCCACGCGGAAACGTTGTCCCGACCAACCGCGCCATTGCCAACCGGCCTGCAGGCTCATGTTACCGCCAAAATCGACCTCTTGGCGCAGACGCGTGTTGATCGCGAAAAATGGATGGCCTTCAATCCCGTTAGGATATAGGGGGCTGTACTCTATGCCAAACTGGAACTCCCAGGGATCGCTGCCCTCGTCAGCATACCAGGCCCAACCACACTCGCCATATAGACGCCAGTTTTCAGTGGGAAAATACCCGAGGGCCAAGGTTAGCACATCTCGCGAATAATTGATCCGCTGACGATTCGGATGAACCAGCATATATTCGTCGGCCAGATGTGAACTGAGATGATAAAACGCGAATTTGAATTCCAAACGGTCGCGCCGATAAGTCAGCGGAATACCGAAACGGAAATCGGATGCTATCATATCGCGTTGTTTGTCGAGTTTCAGACGTGGAAAGGCCGCGCCCTCGATGTCCAACTCCCATCCCCGCGGTTGCAAAGGATCACTGGTGCCGTAACGCAACAGTCCCATCCGCCCACCAAGAGCGACGTCCCACAGCCAGCCCTGGTCCTTCTCGTGAACCCACCAAAAACCGAAACGCGGCTCGCGATTATTTGCCAAATATGAACGATATACCAATCCCTGAGGAAGTACCTGCCAGGTCCAAGGCTCACAATGATATGGTACCCCGCCCGAGGTTATCTCGGGGTAAAAGGCATTCGTATAAAACCCGTTTATCGGCGGGCTGATGCATTCCGGTCCGCCTTGAACATTGGCTCTGTAATGCGAGTAACTGGGCTCGCCATTATTAGAAGAATTCTGCGGTAAAACACAGGGCACCGAGGTAGGCATTGCCCGAATTGAATCAATTTCATCCGCCCTAACGTCCACAACCAGCGATACGACGACCATCCAGACAGCGCAAAGCGACCGGCAAAACGATCTGCATAAAGTGCGATCCTCCCGGTTTGTCATCTTCTCCAGTTCCTTGACATGTGGCAATTCACGGCTATTGTGGGCAGTAGGGCTGCTATATGCGGTAAAACTGCACAGTGTAGCGAGAACCCCCGCTCAATGGCATACTGATTTTTTCGAATCAAGTTGGGAGAATTAAAATGGTTCTTCTGGACTTTAGTATCTTCCCCTTGGACAAAGGCCCCAGCCTCAGCACTTATGTGGCTCGAAGCCTGGAAATCATCGATTCCAGCGGATTGCCCTACCAGTGCCACTCCATGGGAACTACCCTTGAAGGTGAATTCGATGAGGTAATGGATGTCGTGCGTCAGTGCTTCAATGCATCAAAAGCCGACTGCGACCGTGTAGACTGCAGAATCAATATCGATTACCGCAAAGGTCGAACTGGTCGACTGCAGAGCAAAATCGATAGCATCGAGCAAAAGTTGGGCCATAGTTTGAAGCGGTAATTCATAAATATTGATTTCCGCGCGAATGTCTACACTAAAGTCTTGACATTTGTTGGAAAGTCATTAAGATGCTTTTATGTGTCGACAGCGGTCCACTGCAGAATTGCTAGCTTCTGTTGACCTCATTCTTTCTGCGGATGTTGCTGTGGATACTTGGCATCTTTTTTTTCAAAACGACATGAAGGTCAGGATCGGATTGACCATGGCCTTCGTCCTACTCGCTCCGCTTCTGGGATGCGGTGGTGGCAGTTCGTTGGACTTGGCCCCAGTGTCGGGCACGGTCACCTATCGGGGCAAGCCCTTGGACCACGGCTCGGTGTCCTTTATGCCCACCGGCGACACACGCGGGCCGCAGGCCGCCGCCGAGATCCAAGCGGACGGTACCTTTTCCATGAAAACCGCCGGTAAGGAAGGTGCCGTGGTTGGTACCCACAAGGTTATCGTCCAATGTCGCCGCGCGGTTACGCCTGTAGAAGCCAAGAACCTGATAATCGGCGAGTTGCTTATTCCCATGAAATACACCGAATTCGGCATCACACCGCTTTCGATTAATGTCAAATCGGGCAAGAATGAATACCCAATCGAATTGAAATAGCATTATCAAAACACGTTATTGAAACAATCCATGAGAATATCCAAAACAAAATCCGCTCCCCGCTTCGGTTTTACGCTCGTGGAACTACTCGTTGTTATCGCCATCATCGGCATCCTCATCGCCCTGCTGCTACCCGCCGTGCAGGCTGCACGCGAGGCCGCGCGTCGCATGCAATGCTCGAACAACCTGAAACAACTCGCCCTGGGTTGTCTCACCTATGAAGAACAAAACGGAAATTTTCCTATCTGCATATCGCACTATGAATACGAACCGTATGCCATGCATGCCTTGGGCAATGGTATAGGTTGGATGGTGGGTATTTTACCCTTTATCGAAAAACAGACTATTTACGACGGCCTCAATCTCGACGGACTTGCAACCGACAATATGGGTATTACCAACCCCGTTAACCAGAAATGGGTAACCATGCCCATCAACGATTTCTATTGCCCCAGCGACACGGCCTTGGGTAAAGTGGCCGATGATGCCTGGCGCGCCAACGGAGCGGGTCAGAAATACGCCGTTACGAACTATGCGGGCGTAATGGGGCCGCATAAATTGGGAAATAACGCTTCGCAATGGAGCGGTGAACCGGATTGCCATAACTATTCGGCTTATAACACAAAAGAATGCCTGGGAATTTTCTGGCGACACAGTTCGGTGGCCCCGGTGGCAATCGCCGACATCACCGACGGCACCAGCAGCACGATCGTTATCGGCGAAGCCTTGCCCGAATACGATAGTTTCCTCTATTGGGCAATTGCCAACGGCGCCACGAAATCGACGCACATGCCTTTGAACTGGATGCCCGAAGTCAATAATCCCTGGAACGGATGGCCCAATCAGTTCGGTTTTCGCAGCCGCCATCCCGGTGGAGCCCAATTCGCCTGGGCGGATGGGCATGTATCGTTCCTAAACGAATCGATCGATATGAAAACCTACCAGGATATCAGCACGCGCGCCAGGGGTGAGACCATCGAAAGCACCGAACTTACGCGGTAATCACGGCTCCGCTACATACTTGAGTTCTGAGACAATGTAAAAGAAAACTTCGCTTCGCAAAGCTTTCTTTTACATGTGCCCTTGACTCGCAATTTTGCAAAAGTCCAGACAAAAGGTATTTGCACAACGATGAGCACATGGTGTACGTTTATTAAGGACGACATGAAGACGCGGATCGGCACGGGCGAGCCCTTGCCGTGTCGGCTCACCTTGCAGAGTCTGGCCAAACATTACGAAGTCAGCCTCACGCCCGTCCGCCAGGCGATCGTCGAACTGATCGACGAGTCATATATAAAAAAGCAGGACAACGGGCGCTTGGCCGTTAACGAAAAAAAGATCGGCACCTGGAGTGACTCGACCGATCGCGCGAGACCCGCGCCGCCGAAGGACTATTTCGAAGAGATCCGTGAAGGTGTGGTCTTGACCTGTCTGAAAGGCGAACCCGTCTTCCTCCGCGAGGAAGATACGGCCGCCCGCTACGGCATCTCGGGCACGGCCATTCGGCAGATCTTCAGTCGTCTGGCCGGTTCCGGCATAATCGAACATGTTCCCCGTCGCGGCTGGCGCGTGCGGCCTTTTAGAAAACAGCAACTTAAAGAATTTACCCAGGTCCGTAAAGTTCTCGAACTCGAGGCCATGTGGTTGGCCTGGCCCAAACTTGTCGACACCGACTTGCAAGAGATGCGCGACGGCAATGTTTTACCTCAATCCGATAACGAACGTCCCAAAGTCAACGACGGTATCCATCGCTATCTGATCGAAAAGGCCGACAACCAGTATATCGCCGATTTCATGGATCGTCACATGCGTTTCTTCGGTGTATTATTCAGTTGGGAAGGCAGCGATCATCAGGCCGCCATAGATACTGTACACCAGCACTGGGCCGTACTCGACGCACTCTTGGCCCGCGACCGGCGAGCCGCCCGCAAGGCGCTTTTGGCACACCTCGACTACGACCACACGTTGCTGAAAAACGCCGGGCTAAAATCCGACGCTGCCAAAGCAGGTTCGTAACGCGGCGAAACCGTGTGGCACGCCCAGAATAGCGTGGGGAACCTTTTCTTTTGTGTCAACAATCACCATTCACGTCTTTTCCGGCCGTACCACACTTCAGCAAAGGTATACCTAGGCCTATAGCTGACCGATTGTGAGGATTATAACAATCCCCCGTCACGTATTGTCTTTTGTACTATAATATCATAAGCATCATGGCAGCAAGAAACTTATCTCCTCTGCGAGTATCCAATTGTGCTAAACTTGTGCAGCGCTGTCGTAAAAACCATCCTTTCCCGCCGAGGTGTGTCTGATGTGTGGAATAGTTGGATATATTGGTTCGTCCGAAGCCGTCGAATTTCTCGTGGGTGGTCTTTGTCGCCTGGAATATCGCGGTTATGACAGTGCCGGCGTGGCCACAATCGATCCCGGCGGATATTTGGCTTTGGCCAGAAGCGTGGGACGGATCGAAAAGCTGCAAAACCAACTGAGCGAAACACCAACCCACGGTCGGATCGGAATCGGCCACACACGTTGGGCCACTCACGGACCGCCGACACTCAAAAACGCCCATCCGCACATCGGCGGCGACGGCATATTGAGCCTGGTGCACAACGGTGTGATCGAGAATTTCCAGCCTTTGCGCGAGCGTTTACAATCCGAAGGTTATAAGTTCCAATCGGCTACCGACAGTGAGGTCATAGCACACCTGATTGCCAGTTGCCTGGCCAAACAGCCACCGGTCGACAACATGGCGACCGCCGGATACGCCCCGCTGATCACCGCCGTGGAAAAGGCCCTCTCGCAACTTCGCGGTACATACGGCCTGGCGATCCTTTTTCGAGATTACCCGAAAGTCATGATCGCCGCCCGTCGCGGCAGCCCATTGATAGTGGGCGTGGGCGACGGCGAACACTTCGTGGCCAGCGACACATCGCCCCTGGCTGGGAGAACCGATAAGATTGTCTATCTGTCGGACCACGAACTTGCTGTTATCACGGCCGACTCGCTACGAGTGATCCATCGCGATAGTGGGCATGTCGACCACGATGTCAAAATCCTGGACCTCGATTCCGGTGAAGTCGATCTGGGCCAATACGAACACTATATGCTCAAAGAGATCTTCGAGCAGCCGGAATCGATCGCCAACGCCATGCGCGGCCGCCTCGACCTCGACGCCGCCACTGCCAGGTTGGGCGGTTTGAACCTTACGCCTGCCCAACTGCATCACGCCGAACGGATTCTGATGACCGCCTGCGGCACAAGCTGGCATGCCGCGCTGGTGGCCGAATATCAGATCGAGGCCATGGCCCGTATTCCCGTCGACGTGGAATATGCCAGTGAACTTCGCTACCGTAACCCGCCGCTGGATCGCAACACGTTGCTCTTCGCCGTCACGCAAAGCGGCGAGACGGCCGACACATTGGCCGCGCTCCGCGAAATCAAACGCAAAGGCTACACCACGCTGTCGATCTGTAACGTCGTCGGCAGTACGATAGCCAACGAAGCCGACGGCGGCATCTACCTGCATGCCGGGCCGGAGATCGGCGTGGCCTCGACCAAGGCCTTCACCTCGCAGTGCGTGGTTTTGAGCCTATTGTCACTATACTTCGGCCGTTTGCATCATCTCAGCTTCGACGCCGGCATGCGCATCATCGAGCAGTTGCAGGGTCTGCCCGACAAGGTTCGCAAGGCGCTGGGATGCAACGACCGCGTTGCCGAGATCGCTCGGAAATACGCCGGTTGCAACAATTTCCTCTACCTGGGCCGTCAGTATAATTTCCCGGCCGCGCTGGAAGGCGCTTTGAAACTCAAAGAGATCAGCTACGTCCATGCCGAGGGCTATCCGGCCGCCGAGATGAAACACGGCCCCATAGCCCTGGTCGATAAAAACACGCCCAGTGTGTTCCTCGTGCCTCGCGGCCCGGTCTACGACAAGGTGATGGCCAACCTGCAGGAGATCAAAGCCCGCGGTGGGCCGGTGATCGCCGTCGTGAGCGAAGGCGACCGCGAGGTGGCCGCCCTGGCCGACGACGTTGTGGAAGTTCCCATGATCGACGATTT
>JAFGTN010000078.1 GCA_016934075.1 Pirellulales bacterium | reverse complement strand
TGTCACCATTACCCAGAGCGCTGACGCGAATGGTCGAGATATCAACATGACAGCCAACAGTTTTGTGCCCTATGCCGCCGGCGTAGCGTCCGTACCTGTTGCGTTCGGGAATGACTATACCCAGACAGCCATTCTGGATTGGACCAACTCGAACGAAATAGGGCTCATGTGCCGCGCAACCCCGGCGAGCCAGCACTTCTACTACGCGGGCATGAACATGGAAAACAATTATTTGGCCCTCGTAAGGGTCGATAATGCTTCAACCTTCTCCAACTTAGCCACATTTGAATATGGCGATTTCAATCCCAGTCTAAGCTACGAGTTGGCTCTGAGCTGCGAAGGCTCCGACTTTATAGTCACGCTTCGTGAGGATAACGGGCAACCAGACAGCTCCGACTGGAAGCTGATCGAGGTTCTGATAGAAACGGACTCCACCTACTCCAGCGGCGACCTCGGTGTCTTCATGTTCAAGAGTGATACGCCCTTGCCGATCGGTGACTGGACCGACGCGATGGTCAGCGACCCCATGCAGCTATACGGCGGCGATGCCAACCTCGACGGCAGCGTGGACGTGTCTGATTTGGGTATACTGGCCGCGAACTACGGCACCTCGGCCAGCCGTTGGATGGAAGGTAACTTCGATCAAATTGGCGGAGTTGACGTGTCCGACCTGGGCATCCTGGCCGGTCACTATGGCACCAGTGGCGCTACGGCGGCGGTTCCCGAACCGAGCACGATGCTGCTGCTTGGCCTCGGAGCTTTGACCCTGTTGCTCCGTCATCGGAGAAAGTAGACCATATTCAGACAGTTTGTCTGAATCCTTCACAAGGCGGACTCCCGAGAGGGGGCCCGCCTTTTTTCGTTTGAACGCGTGAAGGAACTCATGAGAAACATACTCACGTTTTCACTTTATGCAGGATTTGGCATTTGGGTGTTGAAAAGTGTGATATTGAGTTAAAATAGAAGAAAACCATTTATTAATGATCGAACAATATGAGCCCAACCGTATTCAGAGAAGGTGGCTATCGCTTCTTTTTCTTTTCTAGAGAAGAACCGCGAATGCATGTACATGTCGTATCGGGAGATGGAGAAGCCAAATATTGGCTACAACCAGAAATCGAGTTGGCTAAGAACTATCGATATTCAAGTAAGCGATTAAAAGAAATACAAGCAATTATCGAGGCCCATTACAATGAGCTCATTATCGCATGGCAAGAACACTTCGACAGTTGAAGTAACAAATATCTCAAGTCACGGCGTGTGGCTGTTGTCTCATGACAAAGAGCTGTTCATGCCGTACGATGATTTTCCGTGGTTCAAGGAGCAACCGATTAAAGTTATAATCAATGTCGAAGAACAGTCGCCCGGTCATTTCTATTGGCCGGACATAGATGTCGATTTATCTGAAGAGTCTATCGAACATCCCGAGCGTTTTCCGCTAAAGGCCAAACAATAGAAGATTTGCCCGGTTCAAACTCCCCCCTCTTCCCGCTGGTAAACCGACAACACCGACTGGAACGTCTCGCCCGATATCTTCCATACCGGTGAGTCGTCGGTGTGGGCGTTGGTGTGGGCTACTATCAGGCGATAGAGGAACTTGAACAGGTGGCGGGGCACGCGAAGGTCCCGCATGGCGCTGAGCAAGCGGGCGTTGTCGACCGAGTCATCGAACAGGTCTACCAGCGTCGGCGATTGGCCTTCCATGGCGCAGCCTTTGATTCGCGCGTTGGCAACGTCGAACAACGATTCGCCCGTCCAATCCAGCGAACGGATGAGGTTCTGCTTATCCAGTCGGGCGCGCTGGTGGAAGTCGCGGTCCTCGCGGTCGACGAACTGGACAAGTTCTGACGGCAACAGCAATTTCAATCCCAAACCGGGATGTTTCAGCAGTTTGTTGTCGAGCATGGGCCAGACGAGTGCCCGCATCAGGTCGGCCGAACCGTTTATCAAATACGGCTCGTCGACGCGGTCGACCAACACGATCATGCCCGAGAAGCCCAAAACGCCCAAAATATCCTGCAGCTTTATCAACTGTTCATAGCGGTCGTCGGTACGGGGGCAGTTGGGCAACGGTTGGCCCACGATCTGCCGGTCGGCAAATTTCGCCAAGATTCGACGCAGTCGCTTGGGATTGCGGATCAGCACGCGGGTATTTTTGGTGATTTTATGTGATCGCCAGCAGGATTTGACGCACCGCCAGGCCCAAGGCAAGAATCCGGCGCCTACGGCCAGGTAAGGCCAGACGGTGGAGAGCCACTCCCAAGCGCGGAAGTAACCGATCGATCCGAACACGGCGGCCGTTACGATTATCGACAAAACAATCGGCCACACGCGCCGCCAGGTGGAGAAACGCAACTTGCGGCGCAGTTTCCTCCAGCGGTCTTCGCCCGCGGTGGCCGTCGATTGATCGTAACATGCAGCCAACAGCAACAAGTCGCGAACTTGCGAGCGTTCCAGGTTCTTAATCGGCAAAAGCTTAGTGTCCACGGCCGACGGTGACGAAGCCTGCTTGGGATCGAGAATACGATCTATCAATTGAGTCACGCTCAGTGAAAGAATAGCATCCATATGGTCCCACAGCTTCCACTCCTCCAGTACGCGTTCCGGCCGGCGTCGGCGGCGACTGCTGAATCGGTCGCGGAAATGGTCCAGAAACGGATTGAAATCGGCGTATTCGATAACAAACGCCCGCGCGTCGGCATGGTCGGCATTGTAGTCGCCCAAGTGCCGTGCAATCTGCAGGCGCAAAGCCGTTTTGCCCGACCCTTTCTCGCCGAAAACAATGGCCGTGGCCGGTTCGCCCGGGTTACCGTAGATCTTGTCCCAGGTGGGATGGTATGTCTGGCGGATGCAATATCCCTTAAAAACCAGGTCGGTCTGCGCGTCTTCGTCCGAAAACGGATTGGTGGCGATGCCGTGATGTTCGAAGAAACTTTGTATTTTCATGATTCGCTCGCTTATCGCATTAAAACCCAAGTCAACACACCGGCCATGGCCACGGCCAATACGCTTAAACCGATTACCAAATTTACACGCTGCTGTTTAATCTCGCGGGCCGATCGCGTGCGGCGCCGACCGCCGCCACGTTTGACCGCTTCGCTCTTGCTCGAAATACGTTTGCCGTCGAGTTCCG
>JAFGTN010000796.1 GCA_016934075.1 Pirellulales bacterium | reverse complement strand
CGCAGGTGGTCGGCCGCGAGTCGACATCGGAGGGGTATACACGCTACTTCCGTGGGGCAATTGACGACGTCCGGATCTACGGTCGCGCGCTGTCGATCGCCGAGATCAAGGCCCCGTGTCCCCATGCCCCTGAGCCGCCCGGCCGCGACCCGCGCAATATCCGCACCGGTCTCAAGATTCCCGATGAGGGATATTGCGACCAACCGTATGTCGTCATCACGAAAGATGGAAATTGGCTTTGTACCCTTACCACCGGCATCGGCGAAGAAGGACAAGGTGGGCAACACGTCGTTTCGACCATCAGTTCCGACCAAGGGCACACTTGGTCAAAGCTCGTCGACATCGAACCCGCCACCGGTCCCGCAGCTTCTTGGGTTGTACCGCTATTGGTCCCCAGTGGCCGTGTTTATGGGTTTTATACGTACAACGGGGACCATGTCGACACGCTGCAGGGCAACAGAATCCGCAACGACACTCTCGGCTGGTATGTCTACAAGTATTCCGACGACGGTGGGCAGACGTGGTCGGAGGATCGTTACCGCTTGCCCTATCGCCTAACCGCCTGCGACCGGTCGAACGACTGGCGGGGCAAGGTCCAGCTCTTCTGGGGCATCGACAAACCCAAGGTGTTTGGCAAGTCGGTAGTCTTCGCATCCACGAAATTGGGCCGATACATGCTCGACCAGGGCGAGGGCTGGCTCTTGTGCTCCGACAATATCCTCACCGAGTTAGAACCAACGAAAATCCGGTGGGAACTCCTGCCTGAAGGAGAACACGGAATCCGAGCCGACGAATTTGGCTCGATCCAAGAGGAACACAACATGGTGCCACTCGGAGGGACCGGACTCTATTGCGTTTACCGCACCACGACCGGTTATCCATGCCACACCTACAGCACAAACGGCGGACGCACATGGGAGAAACCGCGGCACATGACGTACACGCCCGGTGGACGCCGGGTCAAGAATCCACGGGCGTGTCCGAAGCTCTGGCGAACTGCAAATGGAAGATACATCTTCTGGTTCCACAACCACAACGGCAAGACGTTTTCTGGCCGAAACCCGGTCTGGGTATCCGGCGGCGTTGAGCGCGGCGGCAAGATGTATTGGTCAGAGCCGGAAATCCTCCTTTACCACAACGACCTCAAGGCCAAGGGCATGAGCTACCCCGACTTGATCGAGCAGGACGGCCGCTACTGGGTGACCGAGACCCAGAAATCGGTTGCCCGTGTTCACGAGTTGGATCCTTCGCTTCTGGAAGGGCTCTGGAACCAAGGTGAAGCACGGTCGATCGCGCGTGATGGACTTGTGGCCGAGGCAGCATCGTCGCAAGGCGTACCACGAATATTGAAGTTGCCCGGTCTGCTCGGCCTCGCCGAGACCTGTGGGCTATCGCTCGACTTCTGGGTTCAGTTCGACACGCTCGATGCCGGTCAGGTGCTCCTTGACTCGCGAACCCCGGAAGGCGAAGGCATTTTGATTGAAACGGCCGACGGGGATTCGGTTCGGTTTGTCCTCAACGATGGCAAGACACGAGCCGCCTGGACATGCGATGCCGGCTCGCTCACACCGGGCAAACTCCACCACGTCGTGGCCACGGCCGATGCGGGTCCTAATGTGATCACTTTTGTCATCGATGGGAAACTATGCGACGGTGGGCCAACGCGACAATATGGATGGGGACGCTTTCCAGCAACGATGGGAAATGTTACGGGAACGGGTATTTTTCGTATAGGACCGTCACTTCGGGGTAACATTGTTCGTGTCCGCGTCTATAATCGCTACCTTCGGACTTCCGAGGCAGTTGCCCATTTTCATGCGGGATCTTAGTCATGTGAATCTCAGTTGGATAGCGCCATTTCGGAACGGAGTCCCTCCTGCAATTCTTTGGTATGGCACACCTTTTCATAACATCTATCATCGCTTAACGTGGGATAAATTTACAACCAATAAACCTATACAACATGCACGCACCGTGCTCGCATGTTACAGATTAAGAGTCTGAAGGGTTCCTAACGCATTGTAAGTCCTAATTCAATTTGATCTCCTGCTCTGAAAAGGTACAACAGTGAGCAAGCATCAGCCAAGCCGCATTTTGATGATGCGAATCACATTCGGCATCGTTCTTTTCGGAGTTCTCGTTTTAGCCGGCTGTGGTTCACAGGAATCGGGCGAACCGAAGCCATTGAAGCTGGCGTACGTCATGGCCCCTGGCGGGCCGGCCCACGATGCGGCTGAGATCCTGGCCAGGTTGATCAAGGAAAAAACTGCTGGTCAGCTTACAATTAAGCTCTTTCCAAGCGCCCAGTTGGGCAACGATCGCGAGCTGGCCGAGGCGGTTATGATCGGCAGCATCGATATGGTCGTTAGCGGCACGGCACCGATTGGTTGGTACCTACCGGAGTATGGCGCTATAGAAGCCCCATTCGCTTTCCGCGACTACGGCCATCTGGACGCGGTGCTCGACGGCCCCATCGGTCAGGAAATCACCAAAGCTTTCTTGAATGAACGTCAGACCCGAATCATTGATTGGTGGCATCGTGGCCCACGCTATCTGACAACCACCGATCGAAAAATTACCAAGCCGGCCGACCTCGAAGGGCTCAAACTTCGCGTGCCGGAATTGCCTACCTATATCCAGGCCTGGCGCCTGCTCGGTACGAATCCGACGCCGATCACTTACAGCGAAATTTTCATGGCGCTGAAGCAGGGCATTGTCGAGGGGCAGGAAAATCCGCTTGAGGTAATTTACACTAGTAGTTTTGCCGAGGTGCAGAAATATGTAATGAAGACGGAGCATCTGCTCGGAGCATACATGGTAATGATGAATGAAGCCAAGTTCGAGCGACTTTCACCAGAACACCAAAAGGCGCTCGTCGAAGCGGTCGAGGAAGCCGGTCGCCGCGAACATGAGTTGATGGTCCAATACGACGACGAATTCACGAAGAAGCTTCATGCCGCTGGCGTCGAATTCGTTGACGTGGACCGTGAAGCCTTTCGCACGACCGTTGTCACCGCATTGGCCGAGCGTTTCCAGGATCAGTGGACACCCGGTCTTTTCCGGCGCATGATTGAGACAAAGTAAAACTGTGGGGTCCTATGAGACGTCGACCGATGAGCCTGGGCGATTATCTGATCGGGGTGCTCTTTGGCGTCACTCTCTTAGTTATCACCGCGCAGATCGTATGGCGCTATGTGTTCAACGACTCGTTGACTTGGACCGAGGAGCTGGCTCGGTACCTGTTCGTTTGGATCACCTTCGTTGGGGCAGCGCTGGCAATCCGCGACGGCACACACATCCGTATGGCGCTGGTGATTGATCGGCTTTCGGCTCAGTTGCGCCGTTGGCTTGAGGTGGCGCAGCTTGTGCTGGTGGCGTTATTCTTGTGCCTAGTCGCCGGCTTGGGTTTCCAATGGGTTTGGCTCAACACGGACGCGGTAACACCCGCTCTGGGGCTTCCGTTGGCCTTCGTCAGCTATGCTGCACTGCCGCTGGCTTCGCTGTGGGGCATTTTCTATACCTGCCGCCGATTTGCCCACCGGGTGCATCCAGGTGACGTTGATCGCTGGAGAAGGGAGGAGCCCTAAATGCTTCTGTTGGTCGGGCTCATGCTCTTGTTACTCCTGGCCGGGGTACCGGTCGCCTTTGCGATTGGCATTGCCGCAGCCGTCTTCCTCCTTAGTGGCTCGTCCGATGTGCCGCCAGTTGTGCTGGCCCAAATGACGCTTAGCGGCGCCGACTCATTCATTCTCCTGGCCGTTCCGTTCTTCATTTTTGCCGGCGAACTGATGAATGCTGGGGGTATCACGCGGCGGCTGGTCGCCTTCGCTGAAGCCCTGGTCGGCAGCCTCCGTGGCGGCTTGGCCTACGTGGTGGTTCTCGTGAACATGATCATGGCAGGTGTATCCGGCGCAGCCATCGCCGATGCCGCGGCAGTCGGATCCGTGATGATACCTAGCATGGTTCGGAGGGGCTACCGTCCTGGATTTGCCGGAGCGGTCAACGCGGCTGCCGCCACCATCGGACCGGTCGTACCACCGAGCGTCGGATTTATCATCTACGCTTCTCTCACTGGCCAGTCGGTCGGGCGGCTCTTCCTGGCTGGCGCTATTCCCGGCCTCCTGATGGGTCTCTACCTGATGGTCGTTTGCTTCATAGTCGCCCGGAAGGATAATCTACCGCTTGGTCGGCGCACTTCGCTCCGCGTCGTGGCCGCTGGGCTGAAAGACGCCTTCTGGGCTCTGGCCATGCCGGTCATCATCCTCGGCGGTATCCTGGGCGGCGTTGTCACGCCCACCGAAGCCGGTTGCCTCGCCGTACTCTATGGTCTATTTGTCGGAACTGTCATCTATGGCGAACTCCGCATGGCCGACCTGCCTTATCTTTTGGCCAAGTCGGCCAAACAGACGGCCGTCATTTTATTCATCATTGCCACTGCGAAAACGTTCGGGTGGCTTCTGACCTATCTTGACGCGCCGGGCATGTTGGTGCACGTATTTGGCTCGATCTCCGACCGGCCCTGGGTCTTTCTGCTGGTGATGAATACCATGATCATTGCCTTGGGTTGTTTCATGGAGGGCGGCAGCTTGATGATCATCTTGACTCCATTGCTCTTGCCCGTATTGACGAATTACCAAATCGACCTAGTCCATTTTGGCGTAGTCTTTCAGCTAAACATCATGATTGGCCTATTGACGCCACCGATCGGGATGCTGCTTTATGTGATCACAGGCGTATCGGGCGTCGAAATGAACAAAATTTTACCCAATCTGTGGCCCTTCTTGGTCGCCATCGTACTGGTGCTGCTCTTGACCACCTACGTGCCGGTCATCACTCTCTTTCTGCCCAACCTGTTGATGCCAGCAGCGTCAGGGTAGAAAGAAAGAGCCCATTGAAACGAACGTACCACCTTTGACCGCGGGACTGCAGGCTGGTAATGCGATCTACCAAGATACGTTAAACCAACCTGAGTTAATCGCAAGGGAAAAGGCATCCGACACCCGATCACAGTGACATTGAGCCTTCATCGGAGTGGCTGCTGAAAGCGGGGATCCCAGGACAGTTCATGCCTGGTACTCTGACAAATATCGGACTGTTGGTCGCGACTTCATATTTCTAGTGCTTGCTGAACATGTGATGCTCGCCCAGCTGCTAGCCATGATCCGACGACAGCACCACAATCGTCTCGTCCGCACATTTCAATTGGTGTATATGGCTGGGCACTCGGCCAATCTGTCGGTCGACATACGCGACCACCGAGGTTGTTGCGTGCGCGAAATGACGACGCCCTTTGCCTGCGCAAGCGATTCCACAGCTCGCTCAGCACCATCACGACCGTAACGTGTTTCTTTCAGGGCGCTTGTAACCTACCGCATAAATGGAAGGAAACTGGGTGCAGCGGTCTCGCCACCGAACGCAATTCGTGATAATTGGAAGTGACATCGGATAGCCGCCGCGGCTTCGCGACTCGGGCTACGCGCAGAGGTTTTGT
>JAFGTN010000795.1 GCA_016934075.1 Pirellulales bacterium | reverse complement strand
GGCGGGACTGAAAACGGAACTCAAACAGTTGAATTAAGTGGAACTGGCGACAAATAACCAACGTTATTTTTTAGCTGTTTTGTCCTGGGATTCGCCACACCATAAGATTCCAAACCTCGTGAATCCCCAAAATCCTCATATAGGTAACAAGATCATGCTTCGACTATCAGTGGCGCGTTGCTGTTTTTGTTTAGTCATAGTGGCCTTCTCATGTTATTACCATGAGGCAATGTCGGCCGAATGTTCCGGACGCGATGCTCCTCCACGCAACCGCCAGGAGTTGAAAACCCGTCTGGATGATTTGCGCAAGACCTATTCACCATATCTCCGTAGCCTGCCAAAGCGTCTACAAACACGGAGTAAAGATCTTATCGGTCCGTTATGGCGAATGAAATTCGAAGTAGAAGAAGCCATGAACGACGTTCGCCCACAGCCACCCGCTTGGTTCGGCAAGGATTTTGACGATTCCGATTGGCAACAGGTCGAGTTGCCCGAGTGGCGGTACACTCAGGGCAAGCCTCGCGAACCAAAAAGCTGCATCGTCTGGTATCGCACAAAATTTCCGGCATTACCGGCCAAGCCGGGTCGGAGAATATTCCTGGTGTTCGATGGTGTGGATTGGGAAGCACAGGTATGGCTGAACAGCAAATTTCTGGGCACTCACCGCACCTACTACGAGCCGTTTCGATTCGATGTGACGGACCTGCTTGAAGAGAACAACACACTAGCCGTGAGAATTCTAGACGGGCCAAATTACGGCGAACCGATTGCCTATTGGTCGGTGTTCCCGCTGGTACCCGCCAAGCAGATGCGTTACGCGCCCGATCGTTTGAAATCGGTGATCGACCACCGCAACGGTGATCTGCACGTTGGCAACGGTTTCGGTATCCACCGCGATGTGTACCTTGAAACAACCAGTGATCCATGCATATCGGCCGTTTTCGCGCGCGGCAATCCAGAGCATCGGGAAGCCCGCATAAAAGTCGAAACCGACGCAGTCTCCTCCAAAGATATAACTCTCGGCGTGGAGCTGATACCGGAGAATTTCCAGGGCAAATCTTATAGCGTCGAGCAAACTTACAAAGTACCAAAGGGGAACGGCGCCAAAACAATTTCGTTATCCATCCCCAACGCCAAGGTGTGGACTCCCACCACTCCGTTTTTGTATCGTTGTCGCGTCACCCTTAATCAGGACGGCAAGATTATCGACTCGCAAGACGTTCTCTTCGGCAACCGTTCGTTCGCGATTGTCTCTGAAAAGCATCCCCGCAAAGGTTTGCAAGCTGGCACATTGTTGCTCAACGGCAAGCCCGTCTTTTTGCGGGGATCGAACATCAACGGCTTCAACGCACTCGCATATTGGGGCGAAAACGATCGTCTTATCGATATTCTCTTGATGCTGAAAGCCGCGGGCTTCAATTCCGTGCGATCGTGCCAGCATGTCTGTTTTCCCGAGGTTCTGGAGTTGATGGACCGCCTAGGCGTCATGTCCGAACAAGACCAGGGCGGATGTCGCGGCAAGAAACGCGATGCCGCTCTCAAGCAATTGAACTATTGCGGCAAGGCCCTGGCCAGGACATGTTATAACCATCCCGGCGTTGTGCTCTTGTCCTTCGCCAATGAAACCAATTTCGATCCCACCGATGTCATTCGGGAAGTGCTAAAAGTAGATCCGGATCGGATAATTACTCCCATCAGCGGAAATCCGCACGGTGGCGATGCCTATCCGCACAAAGGTAAGAGTACATATAAATTTTCCGACGACCTATGGGCAAACGTGGTTGGCAACTTTCATCCCTATCGAGGCTGGTACGCGCATACCGGGCAAATCTGGAAAATATCCAAACGCCTTCATCCCGACCGCATGGTACTGGTGGGTGAGTTCGGCGGCGAAGCGCTCGATGGTTATGAAACCATGGCTAACAACTATCCTTCGCATTTCAGGCCAACTCCACCGGCCGACGCCGATACGCTCTGGGGACATGTACAGGTGAAAAAAACCGATCGCAAGCAGATTACCGGTTTCCGCGGTCGAATCCCCAAGAATTTGGCCCAGTACATACAGGCCAGCCAAAATTATCAGGCTGACATAGTCACCGAAGTGACCGCTGCCTGGCGTCTCTCTCCTCGTCGGGTATGCGGATACTTCCATTTCCACTTCATCGATATCTTGCCCGCCAACTGGCCCAAATCCATCGTCAGTCATGATCTTTGCCCCAAAAAAGCTTATTACGCCATCGCCCAACTTAACCAGCCCACCGTTCCGTTGTGCGAAATCGTCGACCAGGGCAAAGCCATGGGAATCTGGGTGGCAAATGATCTGGATAAATCGTTCGATAATTGCCGTATCGACTGGTCGATCAACCGGGATGGAAAAAAGCTAATCGGAGGAAATATTTCCGCCCATGTTCCCGCGTTAAACGCGTCCTTACTTTCGAAAGTCGATATTCAACAAGTTCCCAAAGCAGCCGAAGTTGTAATTGTCCGACTTATACTTAGTGATTCGAGCGGCAAAATCATCGCCTGCTACGAACGAGAAGTCTTCCTCCGCGGATGGCGAGAAGAAGACGCCATCTGGTCGAAAGCGGATAAGAAATAGCGTAGTGGAAGAGCTTGCGGGTGATTCCCAAATATTAAACACGCAGTGGAGCGAGGGATCGATAATTGGAACCAGAGCTTACCGCCGAGGCCCCATGGCAAAAGCTATCCACCCGTCTTCGATATCGAACTGCGTGACGACCTGGTCGGACATTTTGGGATTTTCGCGAATTCGATCGGGTATGATTTGTCGGCTGGCATTTTTCGAAAACACCCGACCAAAGATACTGCGTATGGCGATCTGTGATCTGGTGCTGATGCGGCGTCCCACCAGACGTATGCTACCGTCTCGATCCAGCGTTGCCGAAAGTCCGTCCAACTCCACGCGGTAATACGCGCGCACTTGGAAATTCTTCCAAATATGTGGCGATTTCTCGAGCCGGGCAATCGAGAGTGTCACGGCGACGCGTCCGTCTCTGCAATCTATGCTCGCAGAATCCCGTACCGCAAAACTTATCAAGACATCGTCGTGCTTAGTCTTGTTTTCAAGCAGCGCTGGAGCGTTGAACTTTTCGGCTACGTGCTCTCGCAGTTCCTTCAGTGTCAGTGTTCGGCCATCGAGTTTCAATCCGCCCAGAATGTTGTTAACGGCCGTTTGATGAACCTGCATGCTAAACAGACTGTCCATCGGGGCCCACGGGCGCTGCGTATGCGCGGCCAGTTGTTGTGCCGAGGCCAAACGCAATTGCATCACTAGCCGCTGCTCGTTGGTTTCAGACGCGATCATCTCGGGCACAATCGACAGATTTTGCAGCGGTTCGATGATACGATTTTTCAGTCGCTGGGATGTTTGATTTAACCGCGAGTCGGCCTCCGAGTCTATACGTTGTTTCGCGCTCGTGGCTATCTTCTGCTTGATCTCGCGTTTAACTTCCTGGCGTTTAGAATCGTGACTCGAGCGGGCCATGCCCTGTACGATGGCTCCTAACAAAGGAATGTCGTCGTAATCCGTTCTTAGAGACCGCAGTCGCGTGTCGTTGCTGACGCCGGTAACCTCGGCCGGCCAAAGTGTGATGCCGGCGGTCGTAATTTCCATCGGCTTGCGTGCGATATACCGCGACGTACTTTCGGTGCGGAATATGGCCGGCCCGCCTCGCGAATTTGTCAGCGATGCCACGTCTCCGCTGATCTCCAACGCCAATAGCAGCCGATGCGGGTCGGGTATCAGGTGTATCGCCACGTCGGTTTCGGTCAAACTCTGCCCGCGTACGGGAGTACCCAACACGGTGTCCCGGACCGGTGCCAGTTCAGCTGTTTGCTCGGGCATGAGCCGGTTGAGCAGTTCTTCGGTCAATGCAATTCGCATGTTGGGGTTGCAGTAGTGTTTGGCCAACTGCTGGCCCAAGGCTTTTTTACGGGCATCCCGCGAAACGGCTAGCCGTAAACTCTCGTCGGCCAACCATCGTGCCTCGCCGGGCAGGTTATGGGCTTCGTATTCCTCAAGACGCCGGACCAGCTCATGTTGGTCGAAGGCGCTGTCGTTGATCCGCCGCAACTCGGTTCCCAATTCCACGAATGGACCGTGAGAGAGAAACTCTTGCTGGTTCTCAGATAATTTTGATCGTGCGACGCGTGCAAGCACTTCTCCGGCCAGCATCCTGCGTTGCCCCTTCGAGTTCCAATTAGAGTCGACGGAATCTGTCCCAGAGGCTTTGTTTTCATGAGCCAGGCTTTTTAGCGCATCGAGCAGTAAGAATTCACGCCAGGCAGCACCCTGTGACGAGTTGCCCATTAATGTTTCCACGTTAAGCAAAACCATCGCCAGTCGATCCGAATCCAGATAGCTTTCGTCGCCGTTCGTGCCAGGTGAATCCATCCCAACGATCAGTTGCCACAGATTCAGACGACGCCGTAACGCTGAAGAAGTCCTCCTCAGCATCTCGGCCAGATCGTCATCTTTCATCTGATCCGTCGCACGATCGGCCTGGTCATTCAACGATCTAAGCCGGGTGAATGCATCTAATATACGACTCTCGTTCCCACCCGATTGCATCGAGAGCGACATGCACAATGCCTCTATCTGCCGGCTGGTTTCAGCGGCCCATGTCTTGGTCGCGGTCTTGGCTTGCAACTTTTCCAATTGCTCGAACAGTGCTACCGGTACCGGCCATTCGGGTGGAATTATCTTCTCCGGTTCTATTTTTGCGGGCCGATCTTGTTCGCGTTTTGTCGTGGGCTTTTCTAGCAGTTCCTTTGCAGGATTTTTTATAAGTTGTTTGACGGGCTGTTCGGTTTGCTTGTCAGACTCCACATCTGTGTTTTTTGGCACGTCAAGATCCGGTAATTCCGTCGGCAGGTTTATGGGTATGTCCATTTTCGGCTTCGACGCTTCGGGCATCATTGCCAAATCCGGCATTTTTTCCGCACTCAACAGCATATCCAACGAGAGTGGAATCGATTCTGACTGCGGACAGTCGGCGGGAAGTGAATCCGGAACCAATAAATCAGTCGGACCGGATTCCGGCTGCGACGCCAGCTTTTCTTTGGGCTTAGCTACAGTCCATTCGCCGGCAGGCTTTCGCGTCAACTCCAGTTTTGGCGTGCTTGGTATGCTCAGGTCCTCATCGTTCGCTACACATCCATCGACTTTGCCAAGAAGATCGCCGGCCGTTTTTGTGCGAGATACTTCTTTCCACGCCCTGGGTGCGGCAACACTCAAGAAAAACAGACATCCCAACAGGCAAAGCAATAACCAAGTTGATATCTGATTTTTAAACGGCATATTCAATCCCTAAACAAACTGCAGACATACAGCTACCCTATCGGGTAATGTCGGTTGGTTGGGGTAGTTGAATAAAACCAGAATTACCAGAACTCCGCATTACCCCTACCTCAGATGTAAAAACAGAGGATCCAGGCAATCTTTGCGAGGCAACTTTACCGGTTAGAAAGAATGGCAAACAAAGGTTGCCTCATATGCCTGTTCAAGGGCTCAAGCGAAGAGTCATTTTGCCGTTGATCGACTATTCCTCCGCTTGCGAATCAGTTTGGTATTCAAACTGGAAGCAGTATCATTCGCTACTCGCTTCTTCAGGTTGATTGTGTCGGTAGAAGATCACTTTTGCACGCTCGACTGTAACAAGACCTTCCTCGATTATCTCGTCAAGACGAGGTAAAAAAGCCTCGATCCGCTCGGATTTGTCAACAATCTCCACCACGATCGGCAGGTCTTCCGACAGTCTCAAGATTTTCGTCGTATGCAGACGGCTGTGGGCACCAAAGCCCATCATCCCCCGCAGTACGGTTGCACCGGCCATGCCTCGTTCCCGGGCTTCCCGAACGATAACTTCGTACAGAGGGCGCCCTTCCCATTTATCACTCTCACCGATGAAAACTCGTAACAGTTCCGCTTCCGATGGCAGTTTCATCGCCTTCGCTCCATTGAAATCACAGCCGAGTGCGGCTGCTGGTAAGTACATATAATGATAACCGGTTTCATAACTGCTCTTAAATGAATCGCCCCAGCGCCAAGCCCGCAAATAATGCCGCCAGACCAACCACATTTTGCATCGTGACATTTCCAAAGGCCACTAGCCATTGCGAGTCTTCCAACAATTGGGCAGTATCGAAAATAAATGTCGAAAATGTGGTGAAGGCCCCCATGAATCCCACTAGAATCACGGTTCGAGTTTCGCTGCTGATCGATATACGGTCTTCCATCACGGTCCAAAGCAAACCGAAAAGTAAACAACCTCCGGCGTTCACCGCAAATGTTCCCCAAGGGAAAAGAGAATCTTTGCAAGCATTCTGAACAAGCCCGCTTATTCCATAACGCGCAAGCGTTCCCAGGCCACCTGCGATTGCGATCAGCAGAAGTTTTTGCATCACAGCCTCGCTCCTTTTGAGATTGCTGTATCCACACTACTATCAACTTCTAGAAAGTACGATTTCTTGTATTCCATTCGTATGCGAATCCCAATAGTGTAGCGAATTAAAGCAATGCCGACCTCCTTACCCCCTCAGTAGAGTGGATTTTAGCAAAACTCTTTAATTACGTTTCAAGGGAAGGTACAATTCACGCGAAAGGGTTGTGGAACACGTTGCGGTACCCCCACCAGAGACCAGAGTGTGCCACGCGTGGTTCATAATACGTTTTACGTAGCAGCAACCTTCGAGTTGGTGTTTATCGCCAGACACGGGTAGTTGCTGCCCCAGAGTCGTGGTTATTGTTTTCTCCCCGGGGAGAGGCGTTCCGGTGAAGACCAAGAACCAAATGGTTTTTCCAGTTACGTTTTGAAGGAGTGGCGGCAATGCTGCAGGGTACGATTAGAAAACTGGTGGTTGATAAAGGTTTCGGATTCATAGAAGGAGGATCCAAAGGCGATTTATTCTTTCACCACACTATGGTCGATGGCGCGCAGTTCGAAGATTTGCGCGAAGGCCAAACAGTAGAGTTCGAAGAAGGTCAGGGCCCCAAGGGGCCGCGAGCCGAAAACGTCAGGGTTCTTGGTTAAGCTTTTTATACCAAGATAATTTTGACCGACGAATAAAGCGGGATGAAATGCGCGGCGAAGCTGGTGCATGTTCATCCCGCTTTTTTGTCAGCATACTTCTTTAACCGTTTCACGAACCTCGGCCAGCCATTTCTCGCGTTCTTCTTGCGTGCTCATGATAATCGATTCGAAGTTGCGGCGTTTGAAATTTTCTACACCACATAACTGAAAGATACATGTTTCCCAAAGGTTTTGTAGCGGATCGCCATAAACCGCAAGTTCGACATCTCGTGGAGTGTTTGATGTGGTCAAAACCCGCACAGCCTTGCCCGCCAGATGCCCTATGACTTGTCCTTTTTCGCCGAATTCATAGACCTTTCCGTTCTGAAAAACACGATCCACCCAACCTTTTAGTATTGCCGGCGGCTGTCCCCACCAATTGGGATGAACGACTACGATCACATCGGCGGAGAGTAATTCCTCGCAGTGTCGGGTAGCCACCGGGTCGGACTCGGTCTCGCCGGTAATTTCACCGTGTGTAAGGATGGGATCGAAGTTTTCCGCATAGAGATCGTGAAATATCACCTCGTGACCGGCACTGCTCGCCTCTTCGACGGCCGCCGCGGCCAACGCATGACAATAGCTACCCTGATTTTGATGGCCGATTACTACCAGAACCTTCATTTTTATCCTCCTTTAGCGACTTGCGACAGCCGGTTAATTTCTCGAACGATGCGAATATTATAATTTACAGTGTGCCGTGGCAAACCGCCACCCCTGCCGGCAAAGCCGGAATAATCATATACCGTCACAAGCGACTGAGCAAAATATGGTTCCCGTGGATTTCCAAGTATGAATCCGGTAAAATACTTTTCAGCCACCCCTTACCGTAGGATCACTCACCCATGAAACGAAGACAATTTCTAAAACTGCTGGGAAGTGCCGGCGCTATGGCGTGGCACGATTCGGGCATGGCGTGTTCGCGGGAATACACCATAGATACGGTACATTCCTTCTCCGAACATGAAGCTACCATCGCGATTCGCGGACTGAAAAAAGTTACGCGGGTGTTGCATGTCGCCGATTCGCATATTAGTGTGTTTGACGAAAGCGAAGCCGCGTTTCATCAATACGCCGCCCGCATGGACAAAGCCTATTCCTCCGTACCTCACTACAAGACAGGCAAGCCCACCAGGCCGGCGGACAATTTTCTGAAATTGATGAAAATGGGTACCGACAAGCAGGTACAACTGATCGCGTTGACCGGCGATATTATCAACAATCCCTCACCCGCCAGTGTGAGGTTTGTCGCCAAGGCGGTTAAGAAGACCGGCATTCCTTTCATGTATGTGGCGGGCAATCACGATTGGCACTACGAAGGCTTGCCGGGCACCAGAGCCCAACTTAGACAGACGTGGATTGAAAAAAGCCTGCTGCCATTATACGGCGTAAAAAATCCTCTGTATGCATCGAACGTGATCGGCGGCATCAATTTCGTCACGATCGACAATTCGACTTACCAGGTAAATGATGAGCAACTGAAATTTTTCCGCCGCGAGACGGCGCGCAACATGCCACTGGTGCTGCTGATGCACATCCCGCTCTATTTACCGAAAGACGCCGGTAGCAATTCGGTTTCCATCTGCGGCGATCCACGCTGGGGCTGGGACATTGATAAAAACTATAAAGCGGAACGACGCGAACGTTGGTCGAAGGACGGTAATTTGCCGTCCACAAACGCGTTCGTGGAGAATGTTAAACAAGCACGCAATCTGGCGGCTGTGCTTGTCGGCCATACGCACCGCTCCCGCGCCGACACCATTTCTGAAACAGCCGTCCAGTACGTTACCGCGCTGGCCGCCGACGGGCAGTATCGATTGATTACGTTCAAGCCCTTGCCCTGAAAGGATCACGGTAAATATAACTTTTCCTAACAAAGAACGGGGGAATAGAAAGGCCGAGAGTGGGACAAAGGGCGGGGACAATACTAGAAAAAACCACTAAAAAGTTCTACCTCGTTTTCTTCCTAAGAACATGTTTTGAAATGGGTGCCACTGCTGGCTTGCCCAGCAGTGAATGAGAGAAACTCCCGAAAACACTGCTGGGCAAGCCAGCTGATTCCATGAAAGAGCGGCCCTCCTGGTG
>JAFGTN010000794.1 GCA_016934075.1 Pirellulales bacterium | reverse complement strand
CTGGGTTATGAGCGAATGCACAATCCCGTACTGCAAAAGACTGACCGCAATGAGTTCATAGAGCACAAAGTGAGTGAGGACCATTTCCAGCCACCATACTTCAAACAGATGGAGAGATACAATCTCGAAGGCGCTCCTCCGCTGGACAAACTACCTTGCCCGCAACCCTTTTCCCCGGCAGAATTTGCCAAGGGCATCGACGAGGGCATGTTAGTTGTCGACATCCGCAGCCCGGAAGCCTTTGCCGGCGCCCATGTCCCCGGCAGCTATTCGCTGCCGCTGGACATGTTACCCGCCTTTGCTGGCATGTTTCTCTACTATGACAAGCCACTGGGACTAGTTGTGGAAAATCCAGAGCAGATCGACACGGCCGTGCGAGGCTTGACGCGAATCGGTTATGACAATATACCCGCTTTTTTGGCCGGTGGGCTCCACGCCTGGGAGACCGACGGTCGTCAATACGATACGATCTCGACGGTTCATGTCAGTGAGGTGGAGAAGCGGCTCGACAACGGAAACGGATTTACCTTGTTGGATGTGCGCAGCAAAGAGGAATACCTATCTGGCCATCTTCGCAATGCCGTGCAAATATACTTGGGAGAATTGCCATACAAACTCGATAAAATTCCCCCAGGACGTCCCGTAACCACCTTTTGCGGCAGTGGACAACGGGCCATGATCGCGGCGGCGTTGTTGCGACAAAATGGCATCTATAATGTTGAAGATTGTCTGGGATCTATGGATGCATGTTCGAGCGTGGAATGTCACGTTATCAAGCAAGAATAACAAGCTGTTAATTCAGCCATTGCCGGTCCGGCGGACGATCTCGTTGAAAGTTACCGCCGGTTTGATCGACTGATCGCTATTCATGACTTTATCATAAAGATCATCTGGCAGTACGCGAACGACAGTCATGAGGCCGTGCACACCTTTGTGCCAATTCGGCCTCATGCCCTGCACTTCTCGTCGCCCTTGGATCTTTTTCATGCCTGCATGGGGCTGAAAATGATGAGACGAATTCGCACTCATTCACTTAGCTTGCACGCCAAGAGTATAGTGTAGGGGCCGTTGCGTCCGTTAATCTTGTGCCAGTTCCAATCCATCTTCATCGAATCGGCCATCGTTTAATTGGGCAGAATAAAGAAGTTTTGGAAGATGAGTCCGAAGTCGCGGTCGACCACTGGTTGAGATGCGGTTGTCGGATGGATGATGAACATGTCCACCATACAGAAAGCTTTCTGCATAAGAAAGTGAGAATGGTAAAAATATGTGCCGGTTTGGTGCAGATCGATCTCATAAATATAATTCCCACCGGGTGGAATAGGGTCTTGCGTGATGAAGAGCGCGCCGTCTATGGAGATGGGCAACTCGAAACCATGCCAATGGATGCTATGCGTTTCTGGCAACTCATTGTGCACCACGATTCTTACATGGTCGCCTTGTGTGGCTTCAATAGTGGGGCCAGGCATGCTGCCGTTATATCCCCAGACAACCATCTCGTAGCCGGACAGAAATTCGCGACGCACCTATGTGGCGCGCAGATGATACTCCTTACGCCCGTCAATGAGTTTCCATTTGGCCGTTTGCAGATCGGGCTAGATAACCGGCACGGGTGGAAGGCCGGGATCGTGCAGTCTGGATATAGACCAGTTTTTTGTCAGCTTGAAACCTGTTTGATCTGTGCTCGCGCATATCGCCAGTCGGCTGGGCAAGGTCCTTTAATTATATCGTCCGTTACCCGCCTGTGGTTTTAGCTAACGTAACGATGCCCCCGAAGGGACTGGTTTCGCAATTCAAGGCTGCTGGCAACTGAGCAATGCAGTTACGCTACCTGCTGGGCGGTGGTACGACACAATTGACCTTCATGTGGTCACAATGACGTGATGGGCGGGAGGCTTACCTTCTTATTTGGCCGCAGTATTGCATTTTTTCACCACAATCTTGGTGTTTTCCGGCGGAAATATTATTAGCGGTTGGCACGACGTATGCTCTGGGTATGGAAGGTACTTGAAACTATATTCAACTGTTAACGAAACAGGAGGAAACCAAAATGAACGAGGATCGCATTAAGGGCAACTGGAAGCAGGTCAAAGGCAAGATCAAGGAGAAATGGGGTGAATTGACCGATGACGAGGTCGACAAGATTGACGGCATTCGCGAACAGCTTGTAGGCACGATTCAGGAAAAGTACGGAATAGCCAAGGATGAAGCCGAGAAGCAAGTGAAAGAATTCGTTGGCTCACACGGATCATGTGGCTGTGACGGATGAACGGGCAGTCACAGCCATATCTGAAACTCAACGAAATAACGCAGCGTGACAATAGGTGGCCAGTGACCATGCGTCACTTATTCTGCAACACCCAACGAGTGGAAGCCTGGGTAAGCTCGGTGGCGTCGGCAAGGTTTAGTTTTTCTTTTATCCGTTGTCGGTGCGTGTCGATGGTATTTCGGCTGAGATGCAGTCGACGAGCGAGATGTGCGGTGGACAGCCCTTCGCCGATGAGTCGGAAGATCTCCAACTCCCGGTCGGACAATGACTCGATGGGGGTTTGTTTCAAGGGTTGATTTCCGCCGACTGCCTGATTGAGTAACTTATCAGCCATTTCCTCGCAGAGGTATACCTTGCCTTCGCTGACCCGTCTGATGGCCTCTACAATGAGGCTGGTAGAGTGTTCTTTGTTGATGTATCCAAGTGCTCCGGCGCTCAGTGCGCGCTGTGCATAGAATTTGTCGGGATAGACCGACCAGACGATTATGCGGATGTTTTGATCGCGTGCCTTGATGCGCTTGACAAGATCCAGACCGTCGCCTGTCTTGAGCTGGACGTCGATCACGACAACGTCCGGTCGAGTAGACTCTAGCAGATTCATAGCATCGGTGATATCAGCCGCTTCTCCGCATACTTCCATATCCGTTTGGTTGGAAATGCGTAATGCCAAGCCTTCCCGCACTGCGGGATGATCGTCGACAATCATGACCTTCATGTCTGTTTATTCTTTTTCTGGGGGGTGGCTTTCTCGGCAGTCGACAGGTTACGTGTGTACCACTAAATTGGGTGGCGATTCGCTGGTAATTATATCACCCTTTAGTCCGACGCGATAGCAATAGCATATGTAATTAAAGTGCCCACAAACGGCCATAAATTTAGTAAACTTACTAGTTAAATTACTGACCTGCAGGAGGGGGGGTATAACTGGTGCGGTAGCACCTACTGGTTGGCGGCCCTTCCGCCTTTTGGTATTCAAATTATTATAAGTTTTGCAGTTATGGCATCAGGTTCGCCACAACAACTTAGCGTTGAGTTAAGCCCGAATTGAGGTCGTGCACTTATGCCAAACAGGGAATTGAATTTTGATTTGCCTGATCCTGATGTGCGCGAACAAGCCGATGTTGTTATATATGATGATAGTTGCCGGTTGTGTCGTGATTCGGCGGAATTGTTGAATCGATTGGACTGGTGGGGGAGGCTGGCTTTTTTGCCGCTTCAGGATCCGCGTATCGGTCGGATGTATGCGGATCTAACTCTCGATGAGTTGGAGCAACATATTTATGTTATCGATTCGCACGGGCGACGCCGTAAAGGCGCTGATGCAGTGCGGTATTTGACTCGTCACCTAGCGGGGCTTTGGATTTTGGCGCCTCTATTGCACATTCCAGGAAGTATGCCTGTGTGGAGATGGCTTTACGCAGAAATTTCTCGGCGGCGTCATGGCTATGATAAGTGACGGCCGGCTTCAGGTGTGACATTCATTTATTATCTTAGACCAATAGTGCTAAGCCGCAGGGCGTTTGTGACTACTGAGAGTGAACTGAAGCTCATGGCAGCGGCGGCGATCATCGGATTCAGGAGTGCCGAAAGGCCGAAAATGGGCACGAGCACGCCGGCGGCTATAGGCACGCCCAGCGAATTGTAGGCCAGGGCGAAAAAAAGGTTCTGGTAAATATTGCGCATAACCAAACGGCTGAGATGCATAGCTTTGACAATTCCGCGTAGATCTCCCTTGACCAACGTGATACCAGCGGATTCGATGGCCACATCGGTACCGGTTCCCATGGCAATGCCCACATCGGCTGCGGCCAAGGCGGGGGCATCGTTGATGCCGTCACCTGCCATGCAGACCTTGTGCCCTTGCTCTCGCAAGCTCTCGACCCGTTGGTGTTTGTCTTGCGGTTTGATGCCCGCCTCGACATGTTTTATGCCAAGTCTTTCCGCTACGGCACGGGCCGTTTGCTCGTTGTCGCCGGTAATGAGGTAGATTTCCAGGTCCATATCGTGGAGGGCGCGAATGGCCTGAGGTGTCGATTCTTTAACCGGATCGGCCACGGCCAGCAGACCCACCGGACGAGTATCGATTGCCACAAAAATCGCCGTGTTGCCCTCTCTTTGCAGCTCGTCGGCCTGTTTCTTCAAGTCTAAAAGATCTTCTATGCCTTGCTTTTGGAGATAATCACCCGAGCCCACCAGCACCGCCCGTCCGTTTACATTGCCCGAAACTCCGCCACCGGTGGTGGAATCAAAATCTTCAGCGTTGACAAGCTCTAATCCCCGCTGCTTGGAGGCCTCAATAACGGCGTGGGCCAGCGGGTGTTCACTGCTTTGCTCAAGGGAAGCGGCATGACGGAGGACCTCGTCTTCCGTAAAATTGCCGTGTGTCGCAATTTTTATGAGCCGTGGCCGGCCTTCGGTGAGTGTACCAGTTTTGTCAACAACGACGGTGTCGACCGCCTGCATTGTTTCCAATACCTCGGCGTTTTTAAACAACACACCTTCTTTTGCTCCGCGGCCCACACCGACCATAATTGACATGGGCGTGGCCAGCCCCAATGCGCAAGGACAGGCAATGATGAGCACGGCCACGGCGTTGAGCAGGGCGTAAGCAAAGCGTGGCTGGGGGCCGAACCACGCCCATGTCAAGAAGGTGACGACGGCTACAAGCACAACAGCGGGCACGAAAAAAGATGCTACTTTGTCAGCCACACGCTGCACCGGCGCGCGGCTCCGCTGTGCCTCAGCAACCATGTCGATAATCTGCGAAAGCGCCGTTTCGTTACCAACTTTTTCGGCTCGCATGAGGAACGAACCGGTCTGATTGACCGTGCCGCCGATAAGCAAGTCTCCGGACTCCTTTTCTACAGGTACGGGTTCGCCTGTGAGCATGGATTCGTCGATCGTGCTTTTGCCTTCTGTGAGTTCACCATCGACTGGCACTTTTTCGCCTGGTCGGACGCGGAGGATGTCGCCCCTCTGGACACCTTCCAGATCGGTTTCGATCTCTTTTCCGTCACGGACAACACGTGCCGAGGGTGGAGCAAGCGACATCAACTCACGGATCGCACCAGCCGTTTTTCGTCGAGCACGCAATTCCAACACCTGCCCCAAAAGCACAAGGACAGTAATCATGGCAGCAGCCTCGAAATAGATGGCCACCTGCCCATTTTCGCGAAATGAGTCGGGAAATATTCCGGGCGCCAACACGGCCACGATACTATAAAAATATGCCGCTCCGGTGCCCAAGGCGATGAGTGTGAACATATTGAGATTCCAGGTGATGATCGACCGCCAGGCCCGTTGGAAAAACGGCCAGCCGGCCCAGAGCACGACCGGCGTGCACAAAACGAACTGCATCCAACGGTTCACACTCGTCGAGAGCCACTTGTCGATAGGGATTCCCACCATGCCGGACATTGCCAGCACAAACACAGGCAACCCCAATACAATGCCCGCCCAAAACCGCCGCGTCATTTTCCTTAGCTCGGGATCATCTTCGTCTTGGCCCGCGGCGATACTTTTCGGTTCGAGCTCCATTCCGCATTTGGGGCAGTCGCCCGGGTGATCCTGCTCAATTTCCGGGTGCATGGGACAAGTGTATATGATGTTCTCTTCCGAATGTTCCGGCGAAGAACGGCGACTTTCTTTATCGTCGCCGGTTGATTCTGCGCCCTCCTCAATGTCGTCCTGTTGCATGAAGCGGCTGCGGCAATGTTCGCTGCAAAAAAAGAAAGTTTGCCCGTTGCGATCGGCTCGAATTTCTGACGACTCATCGATTTGCATCCCACAAATTGGATCTTTTGGCATATCTGCTCCGATAATTTAGCTTTTGTGTGGTGGCTTGGAAATAAAATATCCAGTGGAGTAAGTTTATGTTAGAGCAATAAATGTACCAGATTCTAAGACATTTCGTGTTTATTGATTAAAATTGTCACCCCGCTGTTGTGTGTGGTGGATTCCGCCACGACGGATTCATGGGAATTGGGAATAGACAAAAACATCGCCAATGATGGAAAATACAAGACACGCTTGGCGATGAACACATGCCCTTTAATTATGAGCATGTAGAACATTACGGATTTCGACCTCCGAAACGTTTTTTCGAGTTAGGTTTGAAATAAGTCAGGAATCATATCTGACCCGGCAAGGCAATTTGTAAATAAGAATTGCCCTCTGTAGAAAGGATTAAACAATGTTGATACTCGATTCTCAAGATAAAAAAGCTTATGCCGAAAAAAGGCTGAAATTCGAAAAAATAATCACCTGTTCCGACCTTATGCTCCCGGTGTTCGATCATACCAGCAGAGCTGCCGCAGTCGACAGCACTGTGCTGATCACCGGTGAGTCGGGGTCGGGCAAGGAGCTGATTGCCGAGGCCATCCATCATAATAGTCCGCGGAGTGACGGTTCGTTTGTCGTAGTCAATATGGCAGCCGTGCCTGAAAGCTTGATAGAGAGCGAACTTTTTGGTCATGTTGCGGGGGCTTTTACAGGTTCTAATGGGTCTCGTGTGGGAAGATTTGAGGCAGCACATCATGGCACACTTTTTATTGACGAAATCGGAGACCTGGCGTTGGAGTGCCAGGCTAAATTGCTGCGGGTTATGGAAAACCATTGCGTTACTCCAGTTGGAAGCAACGATGAAAGTCAGCCCGACGTTCGCGTAATAGCCGCCACCAACCGGGATCTCAAACAAATGATACACGACGGAGAATTCCGTGAAGAGCTTTACTACAGGTTGAATGTGGTTTCCATCGATCTGCCGCCTCTGCGGGAACGACCGGAAGATATCGGGCCTCTGGTCGAACATTTTCTCGACGAATTATCGAGGGAATACAACAGGAAGACACCGACAGCCGACTCGGAGTTGATAAATTCTCTGCAGTCTTACCACTGGCCAGGCAATGTTCGCCAGTTGCGCAACTGTGTGGAAAGCATGTTCGTACTCGCAGATTCATCGACTCTTACAATGGACGACCTGCCCGAGTCGATAAGGCAAGAGAAGCACCCAGATCATGTTCGCATCGATATCCCTGAAGGTTTCACAATGGAAGACGTGGAAAAGGCGGTAGTACGCCAAACACTGGATCGATACCGGGGGAATCGTACGCGTGCGGCCAAATCCCTGGGCATTTCTGTGCGCACGCTGCAGCGTCGATTGAAACGTTGGATAAACAGCCAATAGGGGGTGGGACTGGCGATAAGCTTTTGTGGAAAACTTTATTGAATAAAAAAGCAAACACGCAAGGAGGAATATCATGGATGCGACTTTGCTTATTTATGACGTCAAATCATTGTCGCGTGATGCACTCGAAAGTTTATTTTTAGGATGCGGTTTTCGTGTGGAGACCGCCGGCGATGGATTGGAATGCATGGACAAGTTGAGATCACTGCATCCAGACTTGCTCATGGCTGATATGGAGGCGCCTTGGGGAGGTGCTGCCGCAGTAGTGGCGTTCTTGCATGAGAGCTGTTTCGAGTTCGATATGCCAGACATCCTGGTGCTCGGCAACGTCTCGCCGAAAATACTATCACAACGTACTGGTGTCCCAGAGCCCTCCTGCTTTCAAAGGCCGCTGCACATGGAAAAGATGCTCGATCGCGTGGGACTGACAGTTGCGTTACTCGGTCTTAATCGCTTTGGACAGGTGTATAATAACGATCGGCTTGCAGATCGATCTGAGAAAACGGAAGTATGTTTCAACTGATATTACATGGAGGACCTTCTGATGCCATCACTGTCAAGCCCACCGCGAAATGCTGGTGGGATTGCTACCAGTGTAGCAGACATAAGATCGGACGATTATGAAGACGGACTGGACCGAGGCACTGTTGCCGAGTTGCCATCTAAGCTAGTTGGTCGTATGGATCGCCATGAACTCATTCGGATTATTCGCTGCGGTGATATACTCGCCTCAGATGTTAAACTAGAATATCTGGATCGAGGCACCCTGGAACGTCTGACACATCTAGCACGCCTTTCCTGCAAGAATCGCAACTAAAAATTATTGTGAAAATCACTCACCACATATTCAGGGGCCTGATATTGAGAATAACTCGATAATTTATGGAGTGCTCTAAAAAACGCATTTGACTTCACATAGTGAAAAAGGAGTGGTGGACATGTCTATGCAATTGTGTCACACCCGCCAAAGGATGTCTGAGGCAGGACAATATGACAAATATCTCTCGTCAGAGCCGATACGGAAATCTGTGATCTCGACTTTTTATCAGCAATCCTGTCCTACCTGCGGAAGACGTTTACTGATTAAGACCAAACATCTAGGATCTAATGTTTCTTGCAGTCATTGCCGCTGTACGTTCGTTGCCAGAGATACATCGCAAGATCAAACCGCACATGAAATTCAGCCCTCTATTATGGAGCGGGCTGAGCGGTTGCTTGCCTTGCTCAGAACATAGTCCACAACAAATATGCATACTGCATGACAGTTGGGATATTCAGACAAGGGGGGCAATTATTAAGGAATGGATAATGAATGACAATGCAACATTATGTCAAATCTCACCTTTAAATATAGCGCCCTCCATAAATGACGAGTTCCGAGTTATTAATAAAGTTACTCGCGCGCTGATGGCCACAGGCCGCTTCACCCCGGGGCGGGTAAAAGTTTCGTCATCGGAAGGCGTTGTAAAACTGCAAGGTTATGTAAAAAGCTACTTTCAAAAACAAATGGCCCAAGTAGCAGCATTACAAGTGATAGGGGCCCTGCAAGTAGTGAATGAAATCATCGTGGAATGATACTGCAACTTGGGATTTTTATGAATCAATCCAAGTCTGAAAACAGCGGCGGAGTATTACCAGATGCTGTTGAAGACACTGTCAAGTGGACGGTTCGGCATGCACGTAAGCTAGTTGTAGCCGTTGTGGGGACAACGCTGCTTTTGATTGGCATTGTTATGACGATCACACCCGGGCCGGCAATGGTGCTGATCCCTCTGGGGCTGGCTGTACTCGCCATAGAATTCGCCTGGGCCCGCAGGTTACTTTGCCGCGTCAAGGAACAGTTGCCTGAGCAATTCCGCAGTGATCGGCATAATTCCAAATGATATTCACATGCCACCGCGACAAAATGTCGGCCTTGACCGGCAATATGTCGCGGTTTTATGCGTGATCTTGTTTCCTAATCCCGCAAATACCCTGTTTTTTCGTGAATTTTCAGGAAAAGTATTGTATGCCGATACGGTCCAGAAGTTGCAATAGAGATACTCTGTATGTACTAGATGCATTAGGAAACGGAGGCTATCTGCATGGCGAAAGAACAATTCGCGGAGAATATTCCGGGTATAGATGTGGATGAGTTGGCCGAGTGGTTCGAGTCACTTGATGACCTAGCCGACAGGAAAGGAGTAGCATCGATTGCACGTTTGTTGGTAGCGCTCGGCAAGCGCGCTGGGTTGCATGGCAATGAAGATGCAGCAATGCGTTCTAGTGAACTTGAAAAGGAACATACTGGTACAAGTAGAACTGGATATGATGATGCAAGCACGAGTGGATATAACACACCCTATGTAAATACGATTCCTGTCGAGCGGCAACCAAAATTTCCCGGTTGCCACTTCACGGAACGACGCATCAAACATTTGATTCGTTGGAATGCCATGGCGATGGTGGTACGCGCGAATCGAGAATACCACGGTCTCGGCGGCCATATATCAACATACGCCTCCGCCGCCACCTTATGGGAAGTTGCTTTCAACCACTTCCTGCATGCACGCTGCAAAGACCATCCCGGTGACGTTGTCTATTTTCAAGGGCACGCGTCACCGGGAGTCTATGCGCGGGCTTACCTGGAAGGGAGGTTAAACGAGCAGCAACTAGAACATTTTAGGCGCGAAAGCGGAAAAAATAATGGTCTTTCTTCATATCCTCATCCTTGGTTGATGCCAAATTTTTGGGAATTGCCAACCGTATCGATGGGGCTTTCGCCGATTATGGCTGTTTACCAGGCCCGTTTTTTGCGTTATCTGCACAATCGCAGCTTGGCCGATACGTCAAAGATGCGGGTGTGGAGCTTTTTGGGCGACGGCGAAATGGACGAACCGGAATCAATGGGCGGATTGAGTCTGGCTGCTCGTGACAGGCTTGACAACCTGATCTTTGTGGTCAACTGCAACTTGCAGCGACTCGACGGGCCGGTCCGCGGCAATGGCAAGATCATCCAGGAACTGGAGTCTATTTTTCATGGGGCGGGCTGGAGTTGTATCAAGGTGATTTGGGGAAGTGATTGGGATGAGTTATTGGCAGCCGACCATGATGGCTTATTGCGAAAACGCATGGAAGAGGTGGTTGATGGACAGATTCAAAAATATGCCGTGGAGTCGGGTGCGTATATCCGAGATAACTTTTTCGGAACTTCTCCGCAACTGCGAGCCATGGTCGACCATCTTTCCGACGAGCAACTCAAAAAGCTCAACCGCGGCGGCCACGATTCCTTTAAGGTATATGCGGCCTACGATGCAGCCGTTCGGCATCGAGGCGGCCCCACGGTGATTCTGGCGCAGACGATCAAAGGCTACGGCCTGGGCGAGGCAGGTGAAGGCAAGAACATCACACACAAACAAAAGGAGCTCAACGAGCAGGAACTCTTGGCCTTCCGTGACCGTTTCGATATTCCTTTGACCGACGATGGTGCTCGCGATACGCCTTTTTACAAACCCCGCGAGAGCAGTCCCACGATGAAATACCTGCACAAGTACCGGCAGGAGCTTGGCGGGTATCTGCCCCAACGCAGCTTCAAGCCGCGGTCGCTGGAGATCCCACCTCTGGAAGATTTTAGAAATCTACTTAAGGGTGGCTCCGAAGCAGCAACAACCATGTCATTAGGACGAATGCTGCACAAGATGCTTCGCGACAAAAACATCGGACGGAGGATCGTGCCCATCATTCCTGACGAGGCACGCACGTTCGGTCTGGAGCCGCTCTTCCGTGAGTGCGGCATATATTCGCCCTGCGGTCAGAAATATGAGCCGGTCGATTCCAGTCAGTTGATCTATTATCGTGAGGCTGAGGACGGTCAGATCCTGGAAGAGGGCATCACTGAAGCAGGGGCAATGGGTTCATTTATCGCAGCCGGTACGAGTTATGCCATATTGGAAACGCCGATGATCCCTTTTTACCTATTTTATTCTATGTTTGGTCTGCAGCGGGTGGGAGATCTGGTATGGGCGGCCTCCGATGCCCAGGCCAAAGGTTTCTTGTTGGGCTGCACGGCGGGACGCACTACACTCAATGGCGAAGGCTTGCAACATCAAGACGGCCACAGCCAGTTGACGGCAGCAAGCATACCGCGATTGATATCCTACGATCCTGCTTACGGCTACGAAGTGGCAGTTATCGTACAGGATGGCTTGCGTCGAATGTATGAGGATCAGGAATCGGTTTTTTATTATCTGACGCTCTATAATCAAAGCTATCCACAGCCACCAATGCCCGAGGGTGCCGCGGAAGGTATTTTGCGTGGCATGTACAAGATACAACACTACAAGCCTCAAGGTGTACCGCCCAGGCGGCGGCGACCGCAGCTACTGGCCAGCGGACCGCTTGTTTTGGAAGCCGAGCGGGCTGCAAAAATATTGACCGAGCGTTTCAGTTATGAAGTTGACGTATGGAGTGTGACCAGCTACTCCCAATTGCGACGTGAGGCTATGGCCGTCGATCGCTGGAACCGGCTCCACCCGAGTAATAAGCGGCGGAGCAGTTACGTCCAACAATGCATGCAAGGCATTGACGGACCAATTGTAGCCGTGAGCGACTTTGTTGCCATGGTGCCCGAACAGATCCGTGCCTGGGTACCGGGACGCTATTGTACATTGGGCACCGACGGTTTTGGTCGCAGCGATACCCGCCAGGTACTGCGGCGACACTTTGAAATCGATGCCGAGCAGATCGTATTGGGCGCCTTGTCGGCACTGGCTGAGGACGGCGAGTTCGACAGCCGCAAGTTGCCGGAAGTT
>JAFGTN010000793.1 GCA_016934075.1 Pirellulales bacterium | reverse complement strand
GTTTCCAAACGGTGAAATCGCCGTTCCTGGACTCCCCGAAAAAAGGCGTCAAAGGCAGACAAGGCCACGTCTTCTTCATCCACGGCACGCCGCGGCAGATTCTTCAGGTGTTTGCGGGCCGCGCCTATCAGCCGATGAATAAACTGGTCCCAAATCTGATGGGCGGCTTCGGAGCGGTCACCTTCAAGCCGTTGCAGCAGATCGCTGACGGAATGGGCTTCGGACATCTGTCAATCCTCGTGCGAGAGTATAAGATGCATAACGGCCGTGGTCAAAGCGGTGGGGCTATGTTTGGCGTCATGTCTCACAGGGTCGGCCGTTGCCGCGGGTTTGCAGATAGAGCTTGAGCTCCTTCAGTTCCCACCGTGCCGCGCCAACTTCCTTGGCCAGCAGGTAGCGGTGAGCATTGCAGAGGCGGTTGCAGGACAGGCCGAATTCGTCAGTGGACAAAGGCAGTGTTTCCAGCAGAACCCACAGGTCGTCCACCTCACCGTTGGTGGGTTGCCCATCCCGCAGCTGCACAACCAGACGGTTGAGAGCAGACATGACCGGACGGAAGACGGAATCCAGACTCATGCGTTGGTTGGATTGGGTGCCCATTTCTTGTTGCTCCTGATGCTAGTTGGCTGGCCGCCAGCATGGCAGCCTTACCGGATTAAACTAGCAACGGGGGTTCGAAATCCGCCAAGGGATTGTCCGACCAGGCAAGACAGGCGGAAATCGAGGGCTAGGACGGCGTATCAGCCACCCGGTATCGCTGCAGGTTGGACAACGAGAGTGGGGGGAGGTGTCGAGCCCAGGCGGTATTCGTCCGACACTCATCCCGACCGCATTGCACACGAACCCGCCGAGACTGTTTCTCTCGCAATCCGCATCCGGAGGATCATCCGAACTCGCCGCTGTCCTCAATCAGAGCTGAGCCCCCCAGTCATGGTGGTCAAATGTGGCTCGACACCCAACATCAACCCCACACAACGGGCTTGCAATGAAGCTATGCGGGAACGCTCGCCGACATCCTATTTCGCCACCGGATCGCAACAACTCATAGTTTGATTTTGGGACGACTGTTGAAGTGCATTGACCCCGGCGTCGAAAGCATTATCTCCAACTTACGGAGGTCATTTCGACCGCTGCGCGTTGGGTGATGCGAGTTATCCGGTTGATCACCGAAAAATGCGATTGAGAAAGACCTGTTCGCCCACTATGGCTTCGAGGTCCCTCGGCGGGCCTCGGTAATGCGTGCCATCCATCGTCGAACGAACAAATGGCAAAAAGCACCAAGCGATAGACACGGGAGGACGAGCAGTTGTTACAATGCGCGTCGGAATCGGTCTGGCGCGGCTCCAGGCTGATCCATATCCGAACTCTCGGTTTAACGGATCGGACCGAAAACGACTGGATATGAACGATGGGACGTTTCGGAGTTAAAAATGAAAAACTTGATCCTATGCCCAAATTGTAACACATCCTTTCGCGTTACCAATGAGCAAAGTAGGCAATCGGCAATTTGCCCCGAGTGTGCCGCTGAGGTGCACCTTCCACAAGATGAGTCGGCCCGATTGGGCGTCGAAGGCGCTGTTGAGCCGTTGTCGTCAGGCCGATCCTCGAATTCCTCATCAGCAACACCGCTCGATCCTAGCGACGTAGAACATTCACAAGCTATCTGCAACGCGGGCGAGAGATGTGATCTTAATGCAATCCAGCGTGATGTCTTGGGTGCATTCGAGGGCAAAATCGAACCAGTGAAAGTGCCCCTCGGCTACCGCCTCGGCATTTTGCTCGTGGCCGTGGTGATGGTGATTCTTCCTCTTATTTATCTGGCGATCATCGCCGCCGTCGCCTACGGCGTCTATTACCATACGGTCAACCATACCGGAATGTTAGCTGCGGGCAGCGGCCGGTGGAAGTTGATGGTCTTCGTCGCGTATCTGGCACCGATGATCGTCGGCGGCATCTTGGTCGTGTTCATGTTCAAGCCGCTCTTCTCTCGGCCGCCAAAACGGGGTAAACCGTTCTCACTCACACGCCGAGAAGAACCGCTCGTCTTCGCGTTCGTCGAGCGCATTTGCCAGGCAGTGCGTGCGCCGATCCCTAAACGCGTCGATGTCGACTGCCAGGTGAATGCCTCAGCCAGTTTTCGCCATGGCTTTTGGAGCATGATTCAGAACGATCTGGTGCTGACGATCGGAATGCCGCTCGTTGTGGGCCTCAACCTTCGGCAGTTTGCTGGTGTTTTAGCCCACGAGTTTGGGCACTTCTCCCAAGGCGCTGGCATGCGGCTGACCTATATCATTCGCTCGATCAGCCATTGGTTTACTCGTGTTGTCTATGAGCGTGACCAATGGGATGAGCAGCTGACCCAGTGGTCTGAGCGGACGGACCTCCGTATCGGATGGGTTCTCTACCTGGCCCGCGTCTTTGTTTGGGTAACACGCAGAATCCTTTGGGTTCTAATGATGATCGGCCACATTGTGAGCAGTCTCATGTTGCGGCAGATGGAATTTGACGCGGACCGTCATGAAGCCCGTTTGGCTGGGAGCGACGTATTCGAAGAAACGGCGCATCAGCTCATGGTGCTCAATGTGGCCTCGCAGGGAGCCCAATCCGATTTGGGCAGTTTTTATCGTGAAGGTAGACTTGCCGACGATCTACCGCAGTTGATCATGGCGAACGTCCAACAGCTACCGGCAGAGGTCCTCGAGCGGATCAACACATCGATTGATCAGTCGACCACCGGGCTGCTCGACACGCATCCGTGCGACAAGGATCGAATCGCCAGCGCCCGTCGCGAGAATACGGCCGGGATCTTTCACCTCGATGATCCGGCGTCAATACTGTTTCGAGATTTTTCGGGCCAATCCAAAGCGGTGACTTGGGAGTATTATCAAGATTGTCTCGGCCGGAACCTGAATCGCACGGAACTCCACCCGATTGACGACTTATTACAGCGACAGGAACTGGAGCAGAAATCGTACAAGGCGATCGATCGGGTTTTTCAGGGAAACTTTAACGTGACGAGACCACTTCGCTTCACGAGCTGGTCGGTTGCTCCTCCTCAAGATGTGCAGCAGGCTGAGAAGGAGTTAAAGAACGTACGGGAGCAAATGCTGGTGGCTGCACCGAAGTATCGTGAGATGTGCGAGCGGTTTGCGGAGGCGCCACGCGAGAATCAAAAAATACTGTCCAAGAAGATGGAACTGTTCGAACAAGCTGTCGGCAGACGAATCTCGCTGGCACTCGAACTCCTCCACACGCCGGAAGTCGCCAGCAAGATCGATCACGCAGACAAATTGAGTGTCGAATGCAAGGAGTTGCTCCCCACCCTGCAACAGCTGGAAACCCAGGTCGAGCAGGCGGCAAAAGCCGGTGCTGCCCGTAACCAATTAGTGCATTTGCTGAACCAGCTGTCCGAGCGGGGACAGGATGAGGGTTTAATACAGTCAATACGCCAAGCGATGCAAATGTCGGGAGGACTTCTCGTACGCACTCGCGAAGCACTCAAAGGTGTCCAATACCCGTTCGACCACGCCAAGGGAAAAATCTCGATCGCAGAATATGTGCTTCCTAAACTTCCGGATTCGGAAGATTTCGCGGCAATCTGCCACGCCCTCGATACGCTGATCGACAACGTTTTCCAGCTGAAGGCCCACATGGTCGGGCAGTTGTGCGTGATTGCGGAGAGTGTCGAATCAGCAATCGAGCTCAACCCGTTGCCATCGCCTCAACCGGAGACCGACGTGAATAACGAAGCATGATGCTCGGTCGATTCATCACCATACCAGCTGTTTGCCAGCAAGCTGTGCAAACTCTGATCAAATTCGTCTCATCAAGCGAATTACGAACCAAATACCATGGACGACGTTTGATGAGACAACAATTCAGGAGCCCAGACCGCCCATCTCCCGACCCGCTCACACCGGCTCGGAAAGCAGATTTGGTCCTCTAGCTCTTTCGCTAACGTGCGGCGGGGATCGCCCGCGAGGTTATTTGCGACAGCGGTTTTGCGCGGCGGTGAGGTCGACCGATGCAGATCCGCGAGTTTTGCTTCTGACAGAGGGGATGAATTGACAGCCGTGGAGGGACCTCCAGGTTGCGACACGATTCCCCAGCCGAAAAAGGGTGGCTATTTGGGGCGAGCCCGGACTGCACGTGGATTGTCCGGGCCGCGGCACCGAGGAGTCCTGACCGGTT
>JAFGTN010000792.1 GCA_016934075.1 Pirellulales bacterium | reverse complement strand
TCTACGTAGCAGCGGCACTTGCAGAGCCATAACTCCATGGTATTTATAAATTTATAACACCACTTGTCAGAGCCAATCCACAGATTCCGCGAGATTGAGCAATTTGGCCCCAATATTGCCAAGCGTCTATAACTATTGGTATTAGCAGCAGTGTCTTATCGAGTCTATCCATTTCATACTGTTTCATCAGCCCGAAGTGTGTTCTGCTAGGAACTTCAATACCTCCTTCCATGCATCCTTGGAAGCAATGGCATTGGCTTCCGGCGTGCCACCTAACGCGTATGTAATTCCAGTGATTCTGTGTCGGACCTTGATCGGATAGCAATCCGGCTGAAGATCCGGCAGACTGATCGCGTGCCCCGCACCTTCATACTTGAGGTGTTTGTAGATGAACGGATGGCTATTTGCCTTCAATCTGTCGGTGATCATTTCGCACATCATGGTCGACGGCCATAGTTGGTCGTCCGTACCGGATATCAAGAGCACCGGACCGCGGATACGCTCAACAGGAATCGTTGCTTCTTGGACCGCGCGTTCATCCATAAGCGCGGTCTCGAAGAGAGGAGTTTCACGATATGGTACACGAAACACCCTCGACAGAATTAATTTGCCCAATTCGGACGCGAGACGAATGAGCCGTGGTCGTGGCATTTGCGGAAGTGGTTGCCCTTGCCATTTCCACGCCGGTTTTCCAATCGTGGCCAATCCACCAACCGGTCCCCACCGTACTGAGCTGGGAGCATAGCAAACCACCACCGCAATGGAGGGAAAACTCGCGGCGAGTTGCAATGCCAGTTCGCCGCCGCGAGAACCTCCGACAAGAGCAAGGTGCGTACTATTTACGCTCGATTGGCGCTTTAGCCAGTCGAACGCGGCCTCGAAATACTCGATCTCGATGTTCACGAGCGTTTTCGGGAGCGACGGCATGCCAAAGTAGGCTAGAGCTAACGCCGCGTAGCCGTTTTGCGCCAGTTGCGCTGCGACATCGGCTGACCAATTCAAGCCTCCTCCTGATCCGCCGAGAACAACTACGCCCGGATACCGCCCCTCACGATCCGGCAGGTGCAGACGTCCGACAATTCGGCCTGATACCACATCCTTGGTGATTATCCCGCAGTGTTTTGACGACATACCCGAATTATACCACCCATCACTATGGCAGCAATGAGGAGCCGAAGTTGTTCATCGCAACAAGAAGACCTCTGACGGATCCGAAATATTATTTTGGATTTTTTTGCTTTTTGCGGGAGCATCCGCCTTTTCCGCCGCGACATCCGGATTTCTTCAACATGCCGAAGTGTTTGGTGAGCGCCGCGTAAACATCGCTGGGGGCCATGCCGTATTCTTCACTGATTTCGCGGATCTTAACGAAACGGTCTTCTACTTCGAATCCTTCTTTTCTCAGGGCGTCGAGAACTTCATCGACTGGCAAATCGATTGTGCGCGCCAAACGGGCTACGCTGAATTCTTCGGCGTGTGGAGCGGGCGCCTTGGGTGATTTGTCTTCCCAGTAGTTTTGTATGCCGGTGTTTATTTCCATGGTTGTGCTCAATGGCGGGATGTTACTTGGAGAGGCAAGTATAATTAACAATGTGATCAACACGGCCACGGCGATTTCTTTTTTCAATTTGAGTGAACGCTCAGCCTTGACTTTGATATAGCTGAGGAAGATCGGCCAGTTGAAATACAAATGGAAAGCGGAAACGATAAGGAATAATATTGCGATATTCACATGGATGGCCTCCCAGCCTTCCTTGCTCGCGCCGCACATAGTCCAGTTAGTCCAATAGGCCACACGGCCCTTGGGGCTGGCATATAACATCACGCCCGAGAAGCTCAACGCCACAAAGGCAAGAGCAAGCAAAATGGACGTAAATCCTTTTTTCTGGAATTTCATGATAATTATTCTAACCTCTTATAACTATTTGGCCGTGTTGTTGATCTTGGCAACTAGAAATCGCTAGTGATCGTTTCGTTACCGTTTCGAGTACCAAGTGCCCTCCAAGTATTGAGCTCGATGGTGTCATCGACGAAGTGCACGCTACCATCGGCATACAGAATGTTGACACCGCCAGGATGGCTGCTGCGGGCAGAGAAAAAGCCTGTTCCTTTGGCGTGCATGTCTGGAACGGAAGTATTGGGAGGCATGTACGCTGAAAACGTGGTAATCGGTTCCCGTCCCCAGATCCATGCGCCCCCCCGAATGCCGCGCCAGTAAGACGCCCCGAAAACCAGGTTGGCAAGATCGGGATTGATGACTCCTACCAGTCCCGGGCTACCGGCATTCAGCGTGAAATTGGAGCACATGCTGGCCATTTGCCGTTTTGGGTCTTCAGGATCCGGACCATACGTTTCGCGGTCCAAGCCCATTAATGACTCGGCCATCATCATCGTGCAACTTGTGCCGTCAGATACATCTCTGAATCGAACTGTCGATTCATTCCAAAAGACTCCGTCGCTGGGAAAACGCAGATCGTAGTGGGTGTCGGTTCCTGACCCGCTACAGACGACGTAGCTGGTGCCGGCCGAAAGTCCCGTGCCTTTGGGAAAAAACAAAAGTGTGGAGAACTGGGGATCCTGACTGTCGCTGGGGCATAAGAACAACGACACCACGAACTGTGCGGCCCGGACCTGCACAGGATTGACACTGGCGCTACCACCGCCGCCTAGCATCAGCGATTGGTCAAAATCTACTAGTTCTCTTAAGGACTCCTGTTCCAGGTAGGGCAGGAGTCTGGCATGTATTGCGAAACTCATGTGCGATTGGGCTCCGAGGCCGGGAAAATGGCCGTGGGCACTGGAGTAGTTGTGTAGCCCCAGCCCAAGCTGCTTGAGGTGGTTATTACATGCAGTGCGCCGTGCTGCTTCCCGGGCGGCCTGAACCGCCGGGAGCAGCAAAGCTATCAATATGCCGATGATCGCGATTACGACCAGAAGCTCAACCAGTGTAAAACCGTGTAGGGGTCGGCGAGAGACAATCTCTTGCAGAGAAATCGTTCGCCTGCCCCGTACACGGATACCAATAGGAATGTCACACATTGGATCTCTTATTCATCTCTGTATAGTAAATGTGGTTTTAAGATTGCTTCACCGGAAAAACCAGGCTTGGCCCGCTATCGTTGACAATGCAAACCTCAAAAGAGCCGATTTCGCCGCCTGACCAAGCCGAAAGGCAGCAATGCTCCCAGAATCAGACTCAGCGCAGCCGGTTCCGGGACGGCACTGGCAGCTGTCGTGCCCGTGTCGTAATAAGTACCGTAGTATGCTGCCAGGACGCCAAGGTCGCTCACGTCCACGGCTTCATCCCCGTTGACGTCACCTTCCCCCCACGTCATGCCGCTTGTGGTACCATAGTTGGCCGCCAGGATGCCGAGATCGCTGACGTCCACGGCGGTATCCTCGTTGAAATCGGCGGGCATGTACACACCGCCGAATGCATCGAAGAACATGGCGCTTCCCGAGCCAATTGCCTCATCATCACGAACCACCTTGATATAGTGGACACTTGAGGCGATAAGCCCTCCAAAGTCGAAAAACTCATTTCTTAAGTAGCCTTGAGTTCCACCTCCCAAAGTGCCGATATTCGCATAGCTGGTGCCATCCGTGCTCGCCCACACAGTTGCTTTGCCGATCGGACCACCGTACAGGGCAATTCCTAAATCATTGTCCGGACCATCCCATAAGGGCGTGTCGAAGTGGACGACAATGTATTGGCCTTTATGGCTGGCTCTCCAGCCACCTACATAGTCCGGGTCGCCCGGATCCCAGGCAAAGCCGTTTTCGTCGGCGTCGCAGTCGGGTTCACCCTCAAGCCAGAACTCGGTGGTATCGTCCATTATGGTCCAGCCGTAATTCTGAATCTGCGAACTGTACTCTTCTACGTCATCTGTCCAATAGCGAATGATCGGGTCCGCGCTGGCGACCTGAGCCGAAACCAACGCAACTGCAACAATACTCGAAAGAATAATTAAAGATTTCATGATTTCACTTCCCTTTCAAAGATGTAATAAAATGGAATGGTAAAAGACAAACACACATCACATAACTCAACTGCGCAAGCAGCGAGATCTTGCAATGTAGCCGCATGAGGCAATGCGCATTTTGAAGTGGCTATCAACGGAAAACGGATTGATTTGGCGCAAGCGCATGCATACGCCTATTTGTCGAAAGCCCGGACAAAAAGAGAGCGGCGGCTAGACGAGCGGAGGCGCTCGGGAGTGAAAGGAAAGGATGACCGCGGAAGAAACTTCGTCGAGAACAATCCACGGCACTTCAGGCCGCAGAGGCATGGCCACGATGAAAAGGAAAGGACCACTCGGCGTGCAGTGCTCACCAATCAAGGAGCATATTGCACACAGATCTTCGTCATAAATCGGTATTTTCAGGTCAGAGGTCTTTTTGACGCACGGCGTATCGCCGGCCGGAAGATCGTCACTTTGCGGTAAATCGACGCCTAACAGCAGGACACGATTGCCTAGTTCTATCCCGTGGCCACAACCGGGAATAAGATGCAGCCCTTCGCCTACGCCCGCAATAATCGCCAAGTTGGCAATCAGCATCCAAATCGTCAATTTGCGGAAAACGTTATTCATTTAAGAAAGTCTCGAACGAAAAAGCTTTCTGCCCACCTTTTGTTGAGAATGGATATCAAGATCAACTGATATTAGCAAAATCATCCGGCTCTGTCAACAAACGTCATAATCTGTGGAAAGACAATATTTTACGTCATTTAGAGGGGGCAGAAAATTAGGCCGAAACAGCCTCGGTGGTTTATCCCAAGAGAATTCTGGCAGAAGAAAACATCGTCAACATCGACAACAATATCGGCCACACCCTTTCGTCCGATTTCTCACCGAATCCGGCGGCTATGAAAGCGGGTGCCGCCAGCGGAGGCCGGGGAATCTGGCGAAGTCGCGGTCGGTGGTGATCCATTCGCTGCCGGATTCGATTGCCAATGCCGCCAGATAAGCATCGGTCACCAAATTTCCCCGCGCGGCGGTCGATTTGCAAAGGTTTGTGAAGATATCCCAATGGCGCGGGCCCGGCGATAGAATCACACACTGTGTCTGGGAACGAATAGTGTCGATGAACGCCAGCGCCTCGTTCATGGTTGCCGGCGGGGATAGAATTCGCGGGTGTGTAACTATTCTCAAGAACCCGCTCAGCACGACATCGCAAACCCCGTACGCCAACTCGTTGTTGATCACATCTTCAAGCCAATCCGCGT
>JAFGTN010000791.1 GCA_016934075.1 Pirellulales bacterium | reverse complement strand
GCGAATATTCGCCTTGTCGATGCCCATGCCAAACGCAATTGTTGCCACGACGATCATATGATCGGAGGCCATGAAGGCGTCTTGCACCGCGTTGCGATCCTCGGTTTCCATGCCGGCATGATATGCGCGAGCATCGAAACCATGTTGCGACAAGCGGCGGGCCACTTCCTCGGTGGTGTGCTGAAGCGTAACGTAGACGATGGTCGGCCCCACGGGGCGATCCCGCAGCCGGTCCAACAGTAACGAATCCTTAAACGATGGCTCGCATGGCGTCGCATAAAGCTTCAGATTCGGGCGATAAAAGCCGGTATGCACGAAGTCGTCTTCGGCGATGTCGAATCCCTCGGCAATGTCTTGTGCTACTTGGGGTGTCGCCGTTGCCGTGAGGGCCAAGACACGCTCAACCTTCAACTGCCGTGCAAGATGGGCGATCTTGAGGTAGTCCGGCCGGAAATTATGCCCCCACTCGCTGATGCAGTGTGCTTCGTCAACCGCCAACAGCGATATCCGCCGCCGCTGGAGCGAGCGAAGAAATCGCTCGTTCCCTAACCGCTCGGGCGAAACGTACAGTAGTTTAAGCCGACCGGCATTCAGGCCTTCATGGACCTCGATCGTCTCTTCACGCGTCAAACTCGAATCGAGCCGCGCCGCAGGCACTCCACGCGACACCAAAAAATCAAGCTGGTTCTTCATCAGGGCTATCAGCGGCGAGATCACCAACGTCAGCCCGTCGAGCAACACGGCGGGCAGTTGATAGCAGAGGCTTTTACCGCTACCGGTGGGGAAGATCGTCAGTACCGACCGACCCGCTAGCAGCCGAGCGACAGCCGCCTCCTGACCCTCGCGAAAGCTATCAAAACCGAACACTTCTTCGAGCGTCCGCCCGGCGGTTTCCGGCAACACCACAGCTTCCGCTGTTGGCAAGGCATGCATTGAAACAAACTCCATCCAGGACGAGGAAAGGGCCCACGACAGTCTTCATTGTAAATAGTGTACAGAAGTATACACTGGTGGACGAAAAATTACCACCCCTTCCGGTGCAATTTTTTCACTTTCGACCGGATTTCTGCCGCTGGACTTGGATCATGCAGGAAGTAGGGTGGGTCCAGTTGCATTTCCCCTCCGAACTTCACCAACCACCCCCTTGTCCTTCACTTTCGTGGGGGGTAGGATACTTGGTTTGCCTTTTTTCGTGGAGTCCTCCTATGCGACACGTGCTTTGTGCCCTGGTTCAGAACGTGCCGGGCGTGCTTTCACATATCTCCGGGATGTTGGCATCCCGGGGCTACAATATCGACTCTCTGGCGGTCGGCGAGACAGAAACGCCCAATCTCTCGCGGATGACCTTCGTGGTTGTCGGCGACGATAGCGTTTTGGAGCAGATTCGCAAGCAGCTCGAGAAGATCGTTACGGTGGTAAGGGTGGACGACATCAGCTCTCGTGACTTCGTCGAGCGGGACCTGATGCTGTTGACGGTTTCCTCCAGTAGCGAGAACTGGGGCGCGATCAAGGAACTGGTCGATATCTTCCGCGCCAAGATCGTCGATGTGGCGCCCGAGACGGTGATGATCGAAATTTCCGGCCCGGAGAAAAAACTGGAAGCCTTCATCGAAATGATGCGACCTTTCGGTATCGTCGAGCTGGTCCGCACCGGGCGGATCGCCCTGGTTCGCGGCAACGCAAAAAACGGAAAAGAAAACTAACCCCCACACATTCAATAAAAATTTGCAGGAGTATTAGCAATGGCGGCCAAGATTTTCTATGACAAAGATGCGGATCTGGATCTGTTGAAAGGCAAGACGATTGCCATCTTGGGATACGGCTCCCAAGGACACGGACATGCCCAAAACCTTCGCGACAGCGGCGCCGACGTGATCGTTGCCGAGCTCGAAGGCACGGACAACTACAAGCAGGCCGTCAAGGATGGTTTCAAGCCCATGTCGGCCGCCGACGCCACTAAGAAGGCCGACATCGTCACCATGCTCCTGCCCGACGAAGTCCAGGCCGTCGTCTTCGCCAATGAAGTCCGCGACAACCTTTCGCCGGGTAACATCCTGGTCTGCTCGCACGGTTTCAATGTACACTTCAACCAGTTCGAAATGCCCAAAGAAGTGGCCACGATCATGGTCGCTCCGAAGGGCCCCGGCCACCTGGTACGAGCCGAATACGTCAAAGGCGGCGGCGTGCCCTGCCTGATCGCCTTGGGCGACGGAGCCGGCGACGCGGAACGCAAAATCGCACTGGCCTATGCCAAGGGTATCGGCGGCACGCGAGCCGGCGTCTTGGAAACCACCTTCGCCGAAGAAACAGAAACCGACCTGTTCGGCGAGCAAGTCGTCCTTTGCGGCGGTATCTCAGAGCTTATCAAGGCGGGTTTCGATGTATTGGTCGAGGCCGGATATCAGCCGGAAATGGCCTTCTTCGAGTGCATGCACGAGGTCAAGCTGATCGTCGACCTGATCTACCAGGGCGGACTGAACTACATGCGTTACAGCGTGTCGAACACGGCCGAATACGGCGACTACACCCGCGGTCCGCGGATCATCAACGAAGACACCAGAGAGGAAATGCGCAAGATCCTCAAAGAGATCCAGACCGGCCAGTTCGCACGCGAGTGGATCCTGGAAAACAAGGCCAACGCCCCGGCGTTCAAGGCCGAGCGACGCCTCAACCGCGAGCACGGAGTGGAAAAGGTCGGCAAGGAACTCCGTCGCCTGATGCCCTGGATCGACGCCAAGGAAGTTTAGTTTCCGCAACAGAAATGACCAAGCCAACCGACGACCGCTCGCTCTTCGAGTCGCACTCGCGGCAATTCGAAGAGAACCGTTACGTCTACCCGGTGCTCAGCCGCCGAGCGAGCGGGATATCGATCGGCGTTAACCTCAACCTCAACCTGCTGTGCAACTTCAACTGTATCTACTGCCAGGTGACTCGCCCGGTTGAGGCCGAACGATCGGCCCATACCAAAGCGGTCGACGTCGAGCGTCTGGCCGTGGAACTCGATTGGATGGTCGATTGGGTACACTCTGGCCGAATCTGGCAGGGAACACGCTTTGCCGGGACGCCCGAGAATTTACGACGGCTCAACGACATCGCCTTCTGCGGCGACGGCGAGCCCACAATTTGCCCCGACTTCGACAATGTCGTGTCCGTGGCCGCAGAGATTCGAGCCCGGCGCGGACTTGACAAGCTAAAGTTGATCCTGATTACCAATTCCACACTGCTCGACCGTCCGCACGTGCAACGTGGTCTGGAAATCATGGATAAAAACGGGGGCGAGATCTGGGCAAAGCTCGATGCCGGTAGCGAGAAATACTACCAGCAAGTCGCCCGAACCAACGTCCCATTCGGACGGATCCTTGACAATATCCTGCAAGCCGCCAAGGCGCGCCCCATCGTAATCCAATCGCTGTTCATGCAAATCGACGGCCGGGCAACACCTGAATCCGAACAAGAGGCCTATTGCCGGCGATTGCGCGATATCATCGCCGGCGGCGGTCAAATCAAGCTCGTACAGATCCATACCGTGGCCCGCCCGCCGGCCGAAAGCTGGGTTTCAGCCCTTTCCAACGAACAGGTGGACGCGTTGGCCGACCGCGTCCACCACGAAACGGGGCTAACGGTGACAAAATCGTACGGCTGAGCCATTGACGGTTTCGCAGATCCGCCCAGATCACCCATTTTCCGAATATAGCTAATGAAATACTAATCCGATACGCAAGAGAAGGGGATCGCGATGTTTGTCCAAAATTCTCCTTTCGCTTGCGCTTCGGGTTAGTTTTTTGTGGGTGGGTGGAATCAAAACACCGGACAACGTAAACTGTATAGTTTTGTGGCATTTCAAACAGCTGGGGGGCGGCTGTTCACAAAAAACCGAATCACATTTTCGATTACCGTTATAAAGAAGTTTGTTTGAACCATGAGCGATCCCTATTTCCAAAAGATGTTCGCCGACCGCATCGGCGGCGCCGACTACGGCAAAGGCACCGAGATTTACAAGTTCGAGAAGATCAAGCGGGCCAAACGCAAGGCACTGGCCGACAATCCCCGCCGACGCCTGCTGGATTTCGGGATCGGCGAGAACGATTCGATGGCGCCCGAGTCGGTGCGTAAAGCCATGGCCGAGGAAATCAACCAGTTGGTAAACCGCGGTTATGCCGACAACGGGATCCTCGAGTTCAAAGAGGCCGTGGGGCGTTTCATGACCCGCCAATTCGACGTGAACCTGACGCCCGGCACCGAGATCAATCATTGCATCGGCTCAAAGACTGCACTAGCCATGCTGCCGGCGGCATTCATCAATCCCGGCGACGTAACGCTGATGACCGTGCCCGGCTATCCGGTGGCCGGCACGCACACGAAATATTACGGTGGCGAGGTCTACCAGCTACCACTGTTGGCAGAGAACGAGTTTCTGCCCGACCTGGCATCCATCCCTGCCAATATTTGCAAACGGGCCAAGATGCTGGTGATCAACTATCCCAACAGCCCCACGGGCGCGGTGGCCACGCCTTCGTTCTTCGGCAAGGTGATTCAATTCGCCAAGGACAACAATGTTGTGGTGGTACAGGATGCGGCGCACATGATGCTCACCTATGGCAGCCGTCCCTTGAGTTTCCTGCAGGTGCCCGGCGCCATGGACGTGGGCGTCGAGGTATATTCGCTTTCGAAGGGCTGGAACATGATCGGCTGGCGGATCGGTTGGATCTGCGGCAACGAGAAGATCGTGCGGGCCTTTGCCGACATCAAGGACAACAGCGACTCGGGCCAGTTCATCGCCATCCAGAAAGCGGCCATCACGGCACTTTCGGACGACGAAATTCCGCAAATGGTACGCGACAAATATTTCCGCCGCCTCACGAAACTGGTCGACATGCTATGCCGTTGCGGTTTCGATTGCAAGATGCCCGGCGGGTCGTACTTCCTCTACACACCCGCTCCAAAGGGCGTGGCCGGCGGCCCCAAATTCGAATCGGCGGAAGAGGCCAGCCAGTACCTGATCACCGAACACTCCATCTGCACCGTCCCCTGGGACGACGCGGGCGCGTTCCTGCGATTCTCGGTAACCTACGAAGCCAAAGACCAGGAGGCCGAAACCGAACTGATGACGGAGACGGAGGAGCGGTTGAAGCAGATTCAGTTTGAGTTTTAGAAACGGTAAGGGGGGATTCAACACGGAGACACTGAGAATTGTCGATACCGAGTTATGTTCGGAACAGAAATTCAGTCATCCCAAGAAAGACATAGCAGAAATGGAACGTTGTAGGTGATAGGCGTTATCTCCCAAAACTTCCCTGCTGAGAGATAGATCATATTTAGAAGGATGGATCACGAAAACGCGAAAGTTCGAAAACGCGAAAAAAGACTGCCCAAAAAAACTTCGTGTTTTCGTGATTAATAAACATTCCCTCCCTTCCTCCGTGTCTCTGTGCCTCCGTGTTTAAATCTCTCCCCTTACCCTCCCTGTCATCTCAAAGCAAATGCCGTGCCTTGATTTCCAGGTAGCGGTTTACTAGCGGTGCGGTCATTGTTTCGGGGAAGACATCTAGGGATAGGACACCCTTGCCTTCGAGGTCGGTGAGAACCTGCTTGCGCCAGGAGAGGATATCGGCCGCGGCGGCGGCTCGCCAGAAGCGTTTGTCATTCCCCTCGGCAATAGGTGATTCTTTCGGGTCGTAGTCCACGGCGTCGAAGAGGCTGTGGTCGCGGAGCATTACGCCCAGCGGCAGGTGGCGGCCCACGAGGTTTGTTAGATAGAGTTCGATCTGGTTGGTCTGTCGACGCCCGCTGTCCCCTCTCACCCCGGAGAGCCCGATTGCAGCATATGCTCGTTGCTTCACGATCGGCGACAGGCTTCACCACTTTCGGAAGGCTGGCCACTCTCACTTCTGTCACGAGGCCGGAATGGATTCACGCTTTCGCATTACGGCTGACGTCGCCGTCTTCTCGGGCTTCCCACCACGGGTCACCCCGTCGCACGCCGAGTCAATTCATGGTGGACGAGCAAGTGCCATGATCAGTACCTCTCAACTGACTAAACCAAGCAGACTTCCTGACGCATCAAAAGCACAAAAGAAAGACTGTCCTAGAAAAAAACCTTAGTGTTTTCGTGGAATAAAATTGAAACCGGAAAGCCGATGGAAAGACTGTCACCGTGCCATCGGAAAAGCTCAGTCTTGTTAATCAGGAACATATAGGGCGGGGGCCTCTTTCGATCGTTGCAACCGTCAGTCTTTACGCCATGAGAGGTCTCGACGCAGGGCTCACCGTCGGGCGCATTTTAACCTAACGTTCACCTCACCTCAAGAGTGTGGCGGCATGGGCCGCCCAATCAGCCTCCGAACTGTGCCGGGACAGGCCGCCACGAAATGATGAGACACGGCCACGGGGAGTTGTGTAGGACTTAACCGGTTGCATACGACTTGTAGGGTTGCGGCAACTGGCACGTCCATTAGGCGATTGAAGATCACGACATATGCGGGGTGACGAAGAAAGAAGTATGGAGGGGCTCGCACGTGGTTGGCGAACTGGACTTCCGCTAGCGTGCGAGGAGAGGTTGCTGGTCGTGGATGTGCCTTAGCCTGGAAACGGGGGACTGTCCGAGGAAAGTGTCGTCACCTAAGGAAAAACGATGAGCAAGAGACTATGCCTCGGCGTCCGGGGCGGCATTCTAGCTACAGTGTGTTTGTTCGGCATAGGGTCTCTTCTTGCCGGGGCTCTTGGGCCTGCTCCGTTGCCCGACGGCACGGCAGCGACCAGTTCTTCCAGCACGGCCGTCACAACGGCGTCCAACGCGAAAGACGACTTCGACGAGATGCTAGACATGGACTTGAAGTCGTTGAGCCAGGTCAAGGTTCAAACCGGCACGATGACCGACCCGATCGTCGAAGCTGTGTCGAGAAAGCCGGAAACCATGGCCAAATCTCCTGGTGTCGTGGAGGTGATAACCGCGGAAGAGATACGTGACTTCGGCGCTAAGACGCTACGGGAGGTGTTGGTGCGCGGAACCAGCATCTGGATGCCCAATTCGGAGGCCTTCCCCAACAACATTATCTCCATGCGCGGTGACTTGCCGGGCCACTACGACACACACGTCTTGCTGTTACTTAATGGAAGACCGTTCAAGGATACACTGCAAGGTGGCATGAATCATCCGATCTATACCGCATTTCCGATCGAGAGTTTGGCCCGAATTGAGATTATCCGTGGGCCGGGCTCGGTGCTTTATGGGACAAATGCATACGTTGGTGTGATCAATCTCATCACGAAGGATCCCCTCAAAGGACCGGATAGTGTTTCGGTTCTAGCCGGCACATTGTCTACCCAGCGTTACGAGATTACGAAAGGTAGTGGCACGAAGTGTAAGAACCTATTTGTCGGCGCAATGTACCTGAATGATACGGGGTATTATTACGCCGCGATTGATGAGCTGGGCGCGTTTAACAGCAAACATTTCAGCCAACATAATCTCGGTGTTGTGGGCGTATACGAGAACGGACCTTTCACACTCAATGCGTTCGCGGCTAAGGCCGACGAGACGATGCTCGGCAATACGTTGACTCATTGGCGGGACGACGGCTTTCTTACGTCGACCAGAATCTTCTGCGATCTAGCATACACGATCGGAGATCCGGATGATCAGTCGCTGGAGACGCATTTCACTTACAACTACAACGATTCATCATTCTGGGGTGTTCCTCCCTATCTGGTTCCCGAACACCTTGTGTCGCACGATTATCTCATCGAGCCGATCTATCGCAATGCACTTACGGAAAAGCTGAGTCTGATGATTGGGGGAACGATTGAATTTCGCGAGGGATACAGCCGTTTGCCTACGGTACCCGTGTACGACAAGATTTGGTATACCGCGTACGCACAATTCGATTATGAGGTGACCGATTGGCTGATATTGGTCGGCGGCATGCAAGGAAATATGCCGGGCACCATCAAGGGTGGCATCGTACCTAGAGTTGGTTTGATAATCAGCTTGAACGATCATTGGACATTGAAGACTCTATACGGCAGCGCTTTCCGTTCACCTGCGGCAATCGAAACGGATATCGATGTGGCTGCTATCCGTGGCAATCCCAACTTGGAACCGGAAACCATTGACACGTGGGAGACACAGCTTGCTTATAATGACGAAACGAAACGCCTGGCTGTTACCTATTTTCACAGCGGCTACTCCAATTTGATTAGCCGCGACGCCACCCAAGTTCCCCCAACCTACGCAAACCTAGGAGGCCAGCAAGTGCAGGGCGTCGAGCTTGAAGCCCGCGCGAGGTTGAGCCAACGGTTCCGGTTCGTTGGCTCAACGACGTGGCAAGAAAATCACAATTCCAAAGGTGTATACAACGCGACGCTCGTTCCGAACTGGATGGTAAAGACTGGTCTAGTCTATGAGACGCAATCCCACCTGAAGATAGGAGTTTTCAATTCGTATTTTAGTGCTCCAGCGTCCGTAACGGTCATAAACCCTGGCGCCGCGATTGTTAATCCTGTTCCGGGTGATTGCAATTTGCTAAGCGTTAATGCGAGTTTCGATCTTAGCAGGTATCTTGGGTGGCGCCACCAAACCTTCGAAGCTCAATTTCTCATTCAAAACGTGTTGGGTGAGGAGGTATGGTATCCTGAATTCTCTCGATACAGGATCAATTCCGTTCCAGCCGGAGCCGGACGCACTTTTTACGGCGGCTTCACACTCGCGTATTAATCACCATCAGGACCTAATTGTCGACCTACGACGTGCTTATCTGTCCCGCCCTGTTCGGAATCAGAATTCTCGTCACCGTGGATTAGTATAGCCCGAAGCGAAGGAGGATTCCATGAGTCGCAAGCAGCGTAGGCCCTTTTCGGCCAGGCATTCTGTTCGCCGTATTAGATTGAATGATCGATC
>JAFGTN010000790.1 GCA_016934075.1 Pirellulales bacterium | reverse complement strand
CAGCACCGCGACATGGTCGTCGCCGCGGCCGAGCAGGGTGTCAAGGGGATCTATCTGGAAAAACCACTCTGCCGCACCTTGAAGGAAGCCGACGAGATGGTAGACGCGTGCAAAGCCCGTGGCGTGAAGGTGGCCGTATCACATCAAACCCGCTACAGTCCCAAACTGCCCGTCATCGAGGATCTGCTTCGTAAAGGCGCGATCGGCAAGCTGCTGGAGATTCGCGGCCGGGGGAAGGAAGACAGTCGTGGCGGCGGCGAGGACCTTTGGGTATTGGGCACGCACGTTTTGGATATGATGCACTACCTGGGCGGCAAACCGCGTTGGTGCTTCGCAAGTGTCGAGCAGAACGGCCGACCGATCAGCAAAGAGGATGTCGTGCCCGGCAACGAAGGCATAGGACTGCTGGCCGGCGACAGCGTACATGCAATGTATCGCCTGGGCGACGGCGTGACTGGCTATTTCGACTCGACTCGCAACGCCTCGGGCCGTGGCGGGAACCGCTTTGGCATCCGTCTTTACGGAACCGAAGGCATAGTGGAAATGGGAACGGGTTATCTGGGCGCGTGCTTAGTCTTACGCGATCCGCTCTGGTCGTCCGGCCGCTCTCAAAAAAAATGGATCCCCATCAGTTCCGCGGGCGTGGGGGTTGACGAACCGCTTGAGGACGTCGGACTGAAGGGCGGTAACGACCTCGCCGTGCGGGACTTGATTGCCGCCATCGAAGCCGACCGCAAGCCCAAGTCTAGCATCGAGGACGCCCGCGTTGCCACCGAGATGATCGTGGCCGTGTTCGAATCACAACGGCAGGGTACTCCGGTATTTTTTCCCTTGAAAAATCGTGAAAATCCACTGTCCATGCTTGCGCCACAATAATCCTCAAGAGACACCAATCTATGAAACGAATTTTATTTTGTACCGGACTTCTGTTCTATCTTTGTAGCGCGTCAGCAACAGGGGCAAGGCATGAGACGTTAGGTCATGGAGCCGCTGGAGAGAATCCTCGCTTCGTTATTATCGATGACGGAAAATCGCTTGCAACGATCGTTATTCCCCAAGCAGCAGATGGGCGTGAACACTTTGCGGCAGTAGATCTGCAGCGCGTCATAAAAAAGATGTCGGGTGCGAGTCTGCCTATAAAGAGGGAATCCGAACCAGTGGAAGGCCGACGCATACAGATCGGCCGTACAAGATTCAACCTCGCGCAGGACGAACTCAAAGGTCTCAAGCCGGAAGGATTTGTCATCAAGATCGCCGGTGACGACCTATGCTTAGTGGGACGCGATGCGGCGGGTACGGAGTTCGCTGTTTATACTTTTCTGCAGCGTTATTGCGACGTAGGCTGGTTCTGGCCCGGCGAATCGGGCGAGGTCGTTCCCCGTCAGCGAACTGTTGCATTTGGGCGTATTTGCGATATAGAAGAGCCGGATTTTCTCTTGCGTAAGATCACTGTCAAACCACGGCAACACATGCCGGCCGACAATTACCATCTGGTCGAGAAGCAGGATGCCGAACCGGCGCCACTGGAAACTCGGCTGTGGCGAAAACGCAACCGCCTGGGCGGCAGTGTAGACTATGCCGGCACGCACACTTTCGGAAAGATGGTTCCTCCGGCAAAGTACGGGCCCACGCACCCCGAGTACTTCGCGCTGGTCAACGGCAAACGCAAGTGGCAGAACTTCAACGGCAAACACGGATGCCAACTATGCACCACGCATCCCGACGTCATCGATCTGGGAATCCGCTGGACAAGGAAATTTCTCGACGATCACCCGGATATAAGCTGTGTGACGATCGCGCCGAACGACGGGGGTGGATTCTGCCAGTGCCCGCGTTGCCGCGCACTGGACAAAGCCGCCGGTTCTCCCAAGGACGTGATCAGCGACCGCATGTTCACTTTTGCCAATCAGATCGCCGCCGGCATCGAGAAAACACATCCCGACCGAGCCGTGTTGATGCTGGCATATTCACAATATTTGCAGCCACCATTGAAAGTCAAGCCGCGCGAAAACGTCTGGGTACAGCTTTGCATATTCTGTGATCGTTTCTGGAGCGGCAAGAAGAAGCGTCAGGGATACGAACGACTCGACAATTGGGCCAACATCGCCGACAACCTGGCAATCTATGAATACTACGTATGGCGAGGCTCGGCCGACATGCCTCGGAGCTATTTGGCATTAGTGGAAGAGTCGATCCGCCGCTTTCACACACGTGGATCAAGGCTATTTTACACACAGTCGCAGGACAATTTCGGCACCTCCGGGATGATGTACTACGTAGCCGCACGATTGCTTTGGGACGTGAACACTCGAGCAGATGATGTTTTGGACGAGTATTGCCGCAAGTGTTTCGGGAATGCCGCGGAACCGATGCGGAAATGGTTCCGCCTGTTCGACGATCGCTGGCGATATGCGGTGGAAACATGTGGATACGGACTATACGGCGGCAGCCCGGCGTATTGGCTGGCCATGTTTCCTCCTGATATTCTTGCGGAAGCGCGAAGGCACATCGAAGCAGCAAAACGATCGGCCGGCCAAGACGCTATAGCGAGAGTGGAATTCTTCGAGAAAGAAATGAAATACACCGAGTTGACGCTGGCGGCACTTCGCGAATTGCAGGCCCTGGAAAGTGCGGGGATTGTCGATTTGCAAGACGATTACCCCACGCGTTTCAAGGGTACCGGGAACTTCATTGAGATCGATATCTCCTCGGAAAAGTCCGAAAAATCCTCAAAAAATAAAGCAAAGCCCGCTTCGAAACTCAAAATGCAACGCGCCGATGCGCGGAAGATGATCGCCCGCGCCCTAGAGGCGTGGGATGCTCGCAACGCCTGGGTGGAAAAAATTCGTGGCCGCCACATTATCGACTACTGGCACGTGAAGGAAGACGCCGACCGTGACTATCGGCATGATCCTTCTGACGACTTGCGGCAACTGTTGGCCAAGTTTCCGGCGGACGAGAAGTCGCCTCGTGATTAAATGGCTTTAATTCTTCCGATGCTTCCGGGAAATCAGCTCCATTAGCTACCGTCATCGATTACTCGATATTTGAGTGCAAGGTCATCATGTCGGCGTTACTTTTATTGAGTACCTTTTGCATTGTGACGACGGCCGAATCGAAGAACACGAACAGGGCCTGCTCGAAGAGCGTGCCTGGCAATTGAATACTTTTTTGTGCGGCCGTTTTGCTCGCCTTTTCCACAGCCGGAATGTGGACGGCCAGATCGGCCAACCTCCCCAGGGGCGAATCGGGGTTACACGTCAGAGCTGCAGCCGTACTGGAAAGCTCATCGAGTATTGTCTTGAATATTGCCGTGGGATTCTCCTCAGCCGCAATCGCCTGAAATGAATGAGTCCGCAACCAGTCATCGAGTAGTTCTCGGTGACGGCCACGGCCGGCCAGGTAGTCGAAGTATTGAAGATTGTTGATCACGGTCGAATAAGGGCGAGAACTTTTCTTGAAACCACTGGCCAAACTGTAGTCCGGGCGGCTGAAGACAAGTTGGTCCTGGACTTTGTAGTGCTCGTTGGGTAGGGCCTTGAGCGTTCCGTCCTCGTCGATCAGATAATAACAGGCGCCCCGGCAAGCAGTGATCGCATCGTAGGTTTGTTTGTAGTTGGTTCCAGCCCAGTTGCCCACGATCAGCGTTTCGTCAGTTGCATTGATCGTAAAATGGTCGTAGTCCGGTGGGATGAAAACCACGTCGCCCGCATCGGCTACGATGCAAAACGCATCAAGAACCTCGGGCTTGCCGTTACTATCGTGGTTGATTTTCTGACAGAGATAATGGGCCGTGCCTCTAAGCACAAAATAGATCTCCGCAAACGTGTGCGGCGTATCGGGCACCAGAGCATGCCCGTGCCCCGTGGTCTTTGCATACTCTTTGCCCAACCTGCCAGGCGGAATGACGATAATGTCATGCCGCAGGCTATGGCTTTCGAGCGTTGCCAGGTCCGCCTTGCGCATCACACCTCGATAGGCATAAAATATATCCTCCGGGCCCTGGGCGTCCGGATCAAGCAGGACCGGTTTTAATGCTTCGGTTTTTTTGGCGATCGGTTCGACAGCGACTATATCGTCGCCAAGATTAAGCCTGCCGGTTTCAGGATCGAACCACATATCCAGACCGGCGACGCCGCTAAGGTCGATGGGCTGTTGTTTGCCGGGGGCAGCCGGTGCCATCGCTTCGGTGAGCTGTTTTGCAACCAGCCGTTTATCAGCGGCCTCGGTCAGGCCCCGTCCGATAATAACCACATCCGGATCCGCGGGCAGTATTTGGCGAATGGATTCTGGATTGATGCCACCGGCCACGGTGACCTTTATACCCGGCAGTGTCTTTAGTTTTGTCAAGAGCTCATAGGACCGTTCGGTTGACGATTCGTCGTCGAAGGCCGTGTGCAGGCAAAGGTAATCGGCCCCAAGATCCTTAAGCTGGGAAGCCCGAGTGAAGATATCTTCGGTGGCGATCAGGTCGACCAGAAGTTCTTTACCTGCCGCGTGCACGGCTTTTGCGGCGTTTTTGATGGTGTTGTCCGAAGCCGTGGCCAGGACGGTAACGACGTCGGCGCCGGCATCCAGCGCCATCTGTGACTCTTCCGCTCCGGCATCGGAGATTTTCAGATCGGCCAGGATCATTTTTTGTGGGAACGTACGCTTTGCCCGGCGTACGGACTCCAAACCGGAGTGGATGATAAGCGGCGTTCCGATTTCAACGATATCGATATAATCGACAATTTCAGCGGTGATTGCCATGGCCTCATCAAGTTCAAGGAAATCAAGGGCTACTTGCAGCTTCATTATAATGTCTCGATTGGATTCAAATATTTATTTCGTTTGCGTGCTTCTCACGGGTGGAGAAAATCGTGAGACGGCAAAGCCTACCACGACGCTGGTGACCAGCCCCGCGGCGCCAATGTAAAAGGGGCTGAACGTTTCGGTACCGACAAACCGCGACCAGAAGTACCAGAAGGTAGTGCCCGCTACAACCACTACCCCGGCGGCCAGAGCGATCAGTGCATGCACGGCCCTTGCCCGGCGACTGAAAACGGCAAGCACAAATACACCTGGAACGATCGACTGGGCAGACAACCAGATGTAAGACGATTCCAGCACTTGATTCCCGGCCGTCTCGGCAATCCACGAGATCGACATTGCCATGGCGATTGCGAAAAATCCCGTCAGCAGTGTCATCCAGCGGGCAAACCGAACTTGGGAAATCTCCGATGCATCCGGCCGGACAAACATCAAGTAGAAATCCTTGGTAAAGATCGTTGCCAGCGCGTTGATGCCAGAATCGAGCGTGCTAAACACAGCCGCCAGCATCGCGGCAACAATCAGGCCGGGTATGGGCGTGGGCAACTGTTGGCATAGGTAAAGACTCCTACGGCGCCGTCGGGCACTACGCTGACAAGTTTGACCACAAGGATACCCAGTCCCCCGGCCATAATCAAAAACTGGATCACGTCAACCCAGACAACGGCCTTGATTCCGCCCAGGACCGTATAGATGATGGCAATCACGCCCACCAACCAAATCGTCTGCGAAGTGGGCCACCCGGCCGAACCCTCGAAAACCTTGGCCGAACTGTACAGGACGAGTCCCAAGTAGAACAGACGCGTAAGACTGGCGATAACCACCGCGCATGAGGTCGACGACCGCGTTCTGGTCGATCTCCGGCGTGCTCACGCCGATGGCTTGCACCTTGCCCTGCCGCTGGCAATCGCGAAGAATCTCGAAGGGAACCGGGTCGCGGTTCCAGGCCCGACTCCAGGTGTGCATCTGCACCAGGTCGAGGCAGTCGGTGTGCAGATCGCGAAGGCTTTTGTCGATATTGCATGATTTAATCTCCAAATAAACTAGACAGCCGCAACCTAGTGCTTTGTCAATTTATGATTTTGGGGTAGAGTGACTTCAACTTTTTTCTGGCTTCTTTTACTT
>JAFGTN010000789.1 GCA_016934075.1 Pirellulales bacterium | reverse complement strand
CGGTGATCCCTTCCCGCATCGACCTGCAGAAAACATCCGGCAAACTGGTCCTGGCCAACGTCTACCATGGGCGCGGCATGGAGATGACGGGAGTCAAGCCCGGCGACATCAAACAACTCCTGATTCTCGAAGACCTGCCCAAACCGATCAGCTACTACTCCCTGCCGGGCCTCCTCAGCATGGACGGCACGCACACCCTCCGCCGGGTCCTTGGCACCGTCCCGGTGGAACCGGACGGATCCGCCTCGTTCGAGGTCCCTCCCCTCAGGGGACTCTATTTCGTGGCGCTCGACGAAAAGGGACTCGCGGTAAAACGCATGCAGAGCTATACGATGGTCATGCCCGGAGAAACCCAGGGGTGCGTTGGGTGTCATGAATTGCGGACATCGACCGCCAATCTGCACGGCAGTGGCACTTTGATGGCCATGAAACACAGGCCGGATCAAATTCAGCCGGTTGCGGGTGTGCCGGAGGTTTTCGATTATCCTCGCGATATTCAACCGATTTGGGATAAGCACTGTGTGAGTTGCCACAGTGCCGAAAAACCGGAGGGCCGCGCGATTCTTACCGGCGACCGTAACGAGTGGTTCACGCAGAGCTATTTCACGCTCTTTTCCCACAATCAAATCAGCGACATGATGGGGCGTTACAACACCGAGTTTCGCGGCCATCCGCCCTATGGCTTCGGCACCGGGGCCAGCCCTTTGATGCGGAAGATCGACGGCAGCCATTACGACGTCAAGCTTTCGCAGCGGGAGTACGACTCGGTTCGATTATGGATCGAAGCCAGCGCGACTTTTACGGGCACCTATGCGGTTTATAACCATCAGGGCAGCGCGGTTGCCGGGGCATATGTTAACAATCCTGAAGTCAAAATCGGCCAGCCGTTGGACAGAATCGTTCGCGACCGTTGCCTCTGGTGCCACGATTCAGCCGCGACGATGGGCCGGCGTGTGAAGAAGGGACGCATGAATTCACCCAAGCATTGCTGGAACCTGTATAACCTTTCGCATCCGGAGAAATCCATGATACTGTTGGCTCCGTTACCGAAAGAGGCCGGCGGCTATGGCTGGTGCAAGGATAACTACGGCCAGCCGGGCGTTTTCCGCGACCGCAACGATGGAGCTTATCTGGCCATTCTCGACGCCATTAAAGAAGCCAAGGCCCGACAGGAGAAGCTGGGACGATACGATATGCCCGGTTGGCGTCCTAACGAACACTATGTCCGCTGGATGAAACGTTTCGGTGTTTTGCCCGATGATTATGACCAGTCCAAGCAGCCCATCAACCCCTTCGAGTTGGATAAGGCCTACTGGCGTTCGCTGTGGCACCATCCGCCGACCGACACAACCGCCTCGGTGGATGATAGTGGAGAAAAAGGTGGAGCAAAGTGATGGTTCGATTCAATCGGCGCCAACAAGACCCCCGGCCGCAGCCTTTCGGCCATTGCGTTCGTAGGCCGCCGTGGAGCGAAATTCGAACCACCGTTCGGCCCACTGTGGTATAGCTTTTCGACAACACAATATGATTTCATTCAGTAACAGAATCGAAAGCCTCGCATACAATCGGTGTGAAAACTGCTCAGACATTAGAAGCGGTTCCATGACTATCCTGGTATCCACTTGCATACGCCATCTTGTGGTCAATCCGAAGGATCGCCACAAGATTTGCAAAACCAAGAAGTTATGAAATGGATTGTAAATAGCAAGAAAGGCCGTTACTATTATGATTACATTAAAGTGTTCTTCGCTCTGTTTGGTTATTGTTTGTTTCGCTGCGGCTACGGGCTCGCCGCTCATGGCCGATCTGGTTATAAACGGCGATTTCGAGTCCGTCACCGGCGGTACGTTTGATTCATGGACCTACGGCTCCGCCGGTTCCGCCACCGACTATAACACGGCGCCTCTTGCTGGAAGCCACACCGCAAATGTCGTTGCCGGTGATAATGCAATATGGCAACAGGTTAGCCTGGATGGTTTAACTGATTTTTCTTGGGAACTCGACTATGCCTCGCTTCCCTTTAGTTCCGGCTCAAGGTCATTGCACGTAACCACCTATAAAACGGACCCTAGTGATTTGTTCAATGGCAACGTGGACTCTATTCGCTTGACATCAACGGGTGAATTACAGTACCACAATGGGGCCGGTTGGGTCAACACCGGTTTGTTGTCCAATCTAACCCCCGATACCGGAACGCTCCTGGTTTTTGACGGCGAGACTCCGGTGTTGAACCATCTGAAATTCGTCGCAAGCGGTTACGGCAGCCCAGAACAAGTCATCTCGCTTACACTCAACGGGAGCACTTACACGTCTCCCGCCGGCCAAACCAGCGTTATGAACGCTGCCCCCGAGTATTTTGTCTTGCTTGGACTCCTCAGCGCAAGCGACTATTTGGTCGACAATGTCACCTTTGTTGTTCCCGAGCCTTCGGTATTAATGATACTCGTCGCGGGAGGGCTGAGCCTCTTGGCCTGTTCACGGCGAAAATAAAAGCTGCACCTGTTGCCGCGACAGCGTAGCTGGTAAGTTCTAAGCGTGGCATTGGAAAACCACTATTATCGTGAGAAGTATTCCATGTATACAAAACGCCAACTAGGATTTACCCTAGTAGAACTTTTGGTAGTAATCGCCATCATTGGCATTCTGATAGCGCTTTTGCTACCTGCCGTGCAGGCTGCGCGGGAAGCGGCGCGACGAATCCAGTGCAGTAACAACCTGAAGCAGATGGGATTGGGTATGCACGGCTACGCGGCCGCCAACCAGAATTATTTCCCCACCGGCAACACGGGCGAGTTGAATCGCTGGAAGCCGGGCCTGTTCGTGCTCTTGCTCCCCTACCTGGAACAACAATCGTTATACGACCGAATCGACATTTCCGGACAGACCGACACTATCGACGACGAGGAAAATAAATATACGCCCATCCCTTGCTATACATGTCCGGCATGGCCATATCCGATCGTGTATCGCAATCAGTCGATCAAGTGGCTTAACGGGGCAATGGTGACTTACCGCGGCACCAGCGGTGCTTACCCAACCGTTGGCCCTTACACGAAGTTGAAAGACGGAAACGTTCCGCTCAACGGCATGTTCGGCATGAATTGGGCTCGACGCATATCCGACGTAACCGACGGGCTAAGCAGTACGTTGGCGATGGGTGAATACGTACAGATGGACCGTACGGGTGCCTATGCGAAACCGCCGGGTAACGTGCGACCTTGGATCTTGGGATCCAGTTTCAGTATGGGCATGTACGGTAGCATGGTTGTGGAGTATCCCATCAATGCGGACGTCGACCGTTTTGGCGAGGGCATACCGGGCCATTGGTTGCCATTGGGCAGTTACCATCCGGGCGGGATGAACGGTCTTTTTGCCGACGGTAGTGTTACATTCCTGTCTGAAGACATCAAATTGCAGTTGTATCGGGAATTGGCGACTGTGAACCGCGGCGAAGTGGTCAGTGTACAGTAATCCTTCGACAACAGCGTTTGACTGTTTTTTCACAAACTATTCTATGATTGCTGGATCTATGCAAACATCAATCTTGCCAAAGCAATTGCATAATTATCGTAAGATCGCGATTTGCCTGTTGATGTTATTTGCGGCGGCTATGACCAGTTTGACCGGTTGCGGCAAGAAGCGAGAGTTGGCTCCTCTGAGCGGCAAGGTGCTTTATAAGGGCCAACCTTTGCGGTTTGGGACCGTAGTGTTTGAGCACGAGTATGGACAGCCGGCCACCGGTGCGATACAACCCGACGGTACTTTTACATTGACCACGCGCGGCGAAGGTGAAGGCACGGCCGTGTCAACCAGTCGCGTTCGGGTGGCATGCTACGAGGGGCAGAATCCATCCAGTCAAGCCGCTGCCGGGGAAGTGGCCACGTTGGGGCGTTCATTGATACCCGAGAAGTATACCTCTTTCGAGACGAGCGGCCTAAGTGTACGGGTTCGTTCGGGCGCCAATGATCCTGTCATTTTGGAACTAGAGTGACGCTGACAGCCCGGTGGTATAAATTGCTGCTACCCGGCAAGTAATAAACACAATCTCTGTACTGATGTACCCAGGCAGTATTTTTGCATTCTGCTTGACTTTTTTTCTTGTCAGATTCGTACTAAAGGTATGGATTTGTGCGATTTGGGGGCCCAGATCGCTTCATTTCATAACGATCTTTGGGAGCCGTCCAGCTCTTGTGCTTCTTGCCCGCGATGGTATATTTCGCTCGGGTTGACACCGGGGGGGACGTTGCTAGAATCCTGTTGTCGATGATAATTGAGTTGCAGACACCGGTGGTGTAGCGAATACGCATTACACACTGTCTAATTTAATGTTGTGGCCGCTGAATTCGCCCTACTAGAGAGCTGTTTCAATGAAGTGTCAGAAGTGTGATAAGCCGGCTACGTTTCATATTACCGAGTTGACGGGTGGGAAGCCGCAGGAGTTGCATCTTTGTGAAGACCATGCACGCGAATATCTCACGCAGTCCAATGATGAGCAATCCACTGTGGGCAGTATGGCCGCCGTGCTGGCCCAGCAAATGGCACAACAGATGGCCGTTGGACAAACAGCCGAAGAGCTGGCACAACTCGACCAGCAGGTCTGTCCCGTCTGTGGGATCAGTTTTTACGAATTTCGTTCCCAGGGGCGCTTAGGGTGTCCGTTCGACTATACTTGCTTCAAGAAACAACTAGAACCGCTGATTCTCAACATTCACGGCGAGACCGAGCATGTCGGCAAGCGACCCAGTCGTGGTGTCAGTGGCAGTGAATCGCGGACACAACTAATCCGTTTGCGCCGCGAGATGAAAGAGGCAGTGGCGCGAGAGGATTACGAACGGGCTAGTGAACTCCGCGACGAGATACAGCGTATTCAGAGTGCGTCTAAGGATTAGAGGAATATCGGATTAGTATTTTATCGGTTCTATTATTAATATCAGGCTGTTGCATTGAAAATTGACGACCTCAAACTGAAATCGGGTGAATGGCTGCGAGGTTCGGGACCCGAATCGGATATTGTAATCAGCAGCCGCATACGGCTTGCCCGCAATTTGGCCGACTATCCCTTTGTTAGTCGCGCTTCGGAAGCCGATCGCGATCATATCGAAAACACTTTGCACAATTGCATTCCCGATTTGCAGGAAGGCAAGGAGCTGCTCTACATAGACATGAAAACGCTGGCCGAACTTGACTGCCAGTTCCTGGTCGAAAGGCATCTGATCAGCCGCGAGCATGCCGAAAGCACCGGAGCTCGCGCGGTGGCCATCGACGGACATGAGCGATACAGCCTGATGGTCAACGAAGAGGACCACCTCCGTATCCAGGTAATGCACAGCGGCTTGGACCTCGAAGGGGCCTGGGAGCAGATAACCGGCATCGACGATCTGATCGAACAGAAGGTAACCTATGCCTTCCACGAATCGCTCGGCTACCTGACGGCTTGCCCGACCAATGTGGGGACGGGCATGCGCGTGAGCGTGATGCTCCATTTGCCGGCTCTGGTTCTAACACGCCAGATTGAAAAGGTTTTTCGTTCCTTGCAGAAGATCAGCCTTGCGGTCCGCGGTCTCTACGGCGAGGGTTCGCAGTCGATGGGCGATTTCTATCAGATCAGCAACCAGATTACACTTGGCCGCACCGAAGCAGATCTTGTCAAGCAGGTTGCCGACATCGTACCGGTCATTATCGACTACGAACGTCAAGCCCGCGAGTTCCTTATCAAGGAAAGTCACGAGAACCTGCACGACCGCGTGAGCCGGGCTTACGGAATTTTGCGAACCGCGCAAACCATCAGTTCGGAAGAGACCATGCATCTGTTGTCAAGTGTGAGGATGGGTGTGAACTTGGGGTTGATCAATGATCTGGAAATACCGACTATCAACGAACTTTTCATCCAGACCCAGCCGGCCCACTTGCAGAAGCTCAGCGGTACCGAGTTGGATCCCACGGACCGCAACATAGAGCGTGCCCGTTTTCTGCGTCGGCATCTGCAAAAACACACCAACGGCGATGAACCGGAGCAGAACTGAGTGGCACTGCTACTTTCCACTCAAAGATACTTCTGATAGGCCGCCACTGCGGCCATGTCGCATCGTTCGTTTTCGGGATGGCCGGAGTGTCCACGGACGTGGGTGAAGATGACTTTGTGTTTGGCCAGCAGTTCGTCGAGCGTTTTCCAGAGATCGACGTTTTTCACCTTGCCCCATCCGCCTTTCGTGCGGCGTCGCCAACCGTTGGCCTTCCATTTCGGCATCCATTCGGAAAAGCCCTTGCCGACATAGACGCTATCGGTAAAAACCTCGACTTGCGAGCGTCGCGTTAGCGATTCCAAACCGCGTATTACGGCGGTCAGCTCCATGCGGTTATTCGTGGTTTCGCGCTCGGCGCCCGAACGTTCCAGTTCCTTGCCGGTTGCCGGGTGTTGCAATATGAAGGCCCAACCGCCGGGGCCGGGATTTCCGCTGCATCCACCGTCGGTGAATAGAAGGACTTCGGGTGTGCCATTTTCTCTTTTACCGCCTGCTTTGGATTCCATTTCCAGCTTTCGTTGTTGCCGTATTTGTTCATAGTGGACTTTTGCAAAATTGCGAGTCAAGGGCACTTAGATATAAATTGGCGGCGTAGCCGGCAATTTATATCTAAACGACGCAGAGACGTTAACTTGTTATGTGGCAATGAATTAGCGTCAGTCAAAATAAATGTAAAAGAAACCTTCGCTTCGCAAAGCTTTCTTTTACATGTGCCCTTGACTCGCAATTTTGCAAAAGTCCTGTTAATGCTGTACTTACACGTTGGTGAACAGTTCAAACTGCTCGTCGATGGGGGCATCCAGCCTTGGTTGGTCTTCAAGTGTCCAGGGCAAGCGAACGGTGAACGTGCTGCCCTTGCCCAGGTGACTTTCGACTGAGATTTCTCCACCCAGCAATCGGCAGATTTCCTTGACGATCGAGAGCCCAAGTCCAGTGCCGGTGTATTCGCGCGTCATGGCGTCGTCGTCTGCCGGTGAACTACTGGCCTGGCGGAATTTTTGGAAAATAGTATCGATATATTCATCGGCTATACCCACGCCGGTATCCGAGACTTGCAGCACGAGTTGCGCGCCGGACGCGCGGTGAGCCGAGATCTTGATACGACCGCCCTCGGGGGTGAATTTTATGGCGTTGGAAAGCAGATTGTTAAGTATCTGCTGCAGGCGAGCCTGATCTTGCCGCATTTCGGGCAGTCCGGGTTCGATTTCGATTTCCAGGTTGATGTTTTTCTTTTCGGTCAAGGGACGGGCCATGTCGCACTGCGCGCCGATGATCTGGTCGATGGAGAACTCGCTGAGAGTTACGTTGGTTTTTCCGCTTTCGAGCTTGGCCAGATCGAGGATATTGTTGATCATGTCCAGCAGCAGGCGTCCTGAAGTCTGGATATTTTCGACGTATCGTTTCTGTTTGTCGTCGAGCGAATCAATGGAGCCCAGAACGTCGCTGAAGCCGAGGATGCTATTAAGTGGCGTGCGCAGTTCGTGGCTCATGGTGGCCAGGAAATCGCTCTTTAAACGGTTCATTTCGTACAACTGCATGTTTGCCTGGGCAAGTTCGTCGACCTTTGCATCGAGGTCGGCGTTGACGTGCCTCAAGCCCTCTTGGGCAGTAACCATGTGTCGCAGCATGCGGTTGAAGGCTACGGCTAGGGCCTCGAATTCATCACCCGTATGTATTTTTGCTCGCAGCCCGATATTGCCGTGGCTGATGGCGTCGCTGACATCGCGGAGGTGGGCCAGCGGTTTGACAATCACGTAGCGAACGATCACATAGGCCGCCACCATGCCCAAGAACACGGTGATGATGGCCGTGGCGATGAGGAAGGCACGGTTTTTGTCCAGGGCCGCTTGCGTGGCGTCGCTGGGTACGGTTACCTGGAGAACGGCCATCAGTTCGCCGGGTTCACTGGGCGCGGAGTTGCCGAGGTTTGCCTTGAGACCCGTCAGAACAGCTGTGGGCTGTAGCGGCGGCGACTTGTGACAAAGCGAAGCATAACAGGTCGCCTTGGCGCGGATCGGCTGATAATACTGATACTTGCCCTCTTCCGGATGGGGGTGCTCGGCGAATTCCAAAGGTGGTTCCTTGCCGTCGGGACCGGGCTTTGGAGGTTTGCTGAAAAGCTCTAGCAGCTTGGCTTCGAATGCGTCCTTGGGTTTGTTTTTATCTGTTACTCGGTTGCCGGGCAACTCGGGTATCAGTGCCCGCCACTCGTATTTTTGATTGGTCAGGCTATTGGCCATTTCGCGCGCGAATGTTTTCGAATCAGCGACAGTGTCGTCGTTGTAGTTGTACTCCTCCCAATGCATGGCCAGCATGGCATGGTCGACCAGCAGACGGCCCGTCTCACGGTTCTGGCGATACACTAGTTGCTCGGTCTGGCGGCCGTACCACCAAAAACTGGCTGTGATAAGAACCAGCAGACACGCCCCGAACAGAAAGCGACACTTCCGTTCCAGACTAGTCTCACCGAGAACACGTTTTAGAGAGCGATACGACATTCAGTATGTAGGTAAAGAATGGGAGGTTAAGGTTTACGTAACGGTGATATTCCCATGGACATATTTTACGGGAAGATGTCCGGTTTCGCCAAGAGCAAAGTAAGAAGATAGTGATTATTGGCCGGTCTGCATCAACTCCATGATAAACGGTTTGTTTGCCTCTTCATCTTTATTCCCTTTTTCTTTTTTTCCTGAATGGGTAGGCAAATCGAGCCAAAAGGCGACCGAATCATAATCCGGTGGAGGCGGTTGGATTTTTTGTGAGGTCAGTTCTTCGAGGGCTGCATCATTGATGAGAGCAGCGGATGCGGCAGCAAATGTTGCGGCAGATGTCGCCGTCGATTGTGCCGGCATTTGCACAAAAACGCGGAATGTTTCGCTCGTTTCCAAGGGTGTCGCGGCTTCATCGCGGGCAATGATCGTTATCTCGAACACTTCACCGCCGGTATCCTGGCCCGGTGTCCAAGAAAAATGTCCCGATGTTGATACGGTTGCCCCTTCCGGAGCACCTGGGCCTAGTTCGTATGATACAACTCCCACGGCCGGGCCGCGTTCTCTCAAGGCAGTGGTAAATGATATCGGCAGGCCTTCAGGCGTAATGAGATTGATGAGTGGCATCATCACTAGCTCGTTGCCGATCTCATTGACGATAACCGAAAAGGTGGCCGTGGTTTCGCCCAGCGTGGACGAGTTGTCGCTCAGAGTGACCGAGAGATCGTATTTACCCTTTGGCTGCCACCAGGGAATAACCCAGATAAACTCGCCCGTGTCGGGATCGATCGTTGCCCCGTGGGCGTCGCCCGGATCGAGACTGAAGGTGAGATCGTCGGCCGGTACGTCCGGATCAAGGCCGGTGATGGTGGCTGTAAGTGTATATCCCCTGCGGCAATACAGATCATCGATGGGATTCAAAGCCGGTGGGCTGGCGTCCTCGGTGACATTGATTGTAAATGTTTCGATGTCATCGAGCGCATAGTTGTTCGGATCGCTTGCGCGAATCGTGAATTGATACGTGCCCGGTCCTTGTTCTTCGCTGGGCGTCCAGGAGAATTCGTGGGTAGCTGGATCAAAGTTCACACCCTCGACATCAGTCGGGTCGAGGCTGAGTGTCACGCTTTCGGCGAACTCGTCCGTGCCGCTGGGCAGAACCGTGATAATCAGTGTTTCGCCTTCTACAATCGTTTGATCGGGGATAGATTCCATCAGTGCCGGTTCGACTCGAATGATCAGTATATCTGAATCTTCGTTCGGGGGATTGCCATTGTCGCTTACGATGATTGTAATTTCATAATCGCCCGGTGTTACGCTGGTGTCGGGCGTCCAGGAAAAGAGACCGCTGGATTCGTCTATTGTCGCCCCGTCAGGCGCGTCGCCTCCTAGACTGAACGTCAGGTCATTTGCCGGTAGATCATCGTCCACGACAGTTATGATCAGTTCGATGGTTTCGCCTTGGTCGGTTGTTTGCGGTTCTAGCGGATCTAAAACCGGTGCGAGGTTTTCTTCGGTGACCTCGACGGTGAACGTTACGGTATCGTCGATAAAGCCCGAGTCGGCCTCGCTTGCTCTAACCGTGAATTCATAGCTGCCCGGGCCCTGCTCTTCGGTGGGTGTCCAGGAGAATTCGCCGGTTTCCGGATCGAAAGCAACGCCTTCGACGGAAGTCTCATCGAGACTGACTGTAACATTATCGGGAAACTCTTCACCATCGATTGGTAGGACAGTGATAACCAGTGTTTCACCCTCGACAACCGATTGATCGGGGATGGAAGACAGTATTGCCTTTTCGACGTAAATGGAAATAATGTCAGAATCACTCAGTTCTGGATCACCATCGTCGGTGACGGTGACTGTAATTTCATGCACGCCTAGCGCAATATCCGCATCGGTTGTCCATGAAAAAAATCCGCTGGACGGATCGATAGTTGCGCCATTGGGAGCATCGACTCCGAGACTGAACGATAAGGTATTTGTCGGAATATCGACGTCGACGGCCGTGATTGTGGCAGAAACCGTGCGACCTTGGCGACACTGCAAATCATCTATAGGATTCAAGACAGGCGCGGTGTTGTCTTCCATGACATTGACGGTGAAAGTCACGGCATCGTCAAGATCTGGATTGTCCGTGTCGTTTGCGCGTACCGTGAACTGATATGTGTTTGGACCCTGCTCTTCGGTGGGAGTCCAGGAAAATTCATATGTCTCGGGATCAAAGGCAACGCCCTCAATGGAAGTTTCATCGAGGCTGAGTGTAACGTTTTCGGGAAACTCGTCGCCATCGACGGGCACAATTGTGACGATCAGCGTCTCTCCCTCGACAACCGTTTGATCAGCAATCGGTTGCAGCAATGTCGGTTCTACATGGATTTTCAGTATACTGGAGTTACTCAATTGCGGCTCGCCATCGTCGGTAACGATGACTGTAATCTCGTATAATCCCAGAGCAACGTCGGTGCCGGGTGTCCATGAGAAAAATCCGCTGGCGGAATCGATAGTTGCACCATCCGGAGCGTCGGCTCCAAGGGTGAACGTTAAAGTATTTGCCGGCAGATCGCTGTCGTAGCCTGTAATCGTGGTCGAAACCGTTTGGTCACGATGACAGTGTAATTCATCGATAGGATCCAAAGCCGGCGCGAGGTTGTCTTCCGTTACGTCGACCGAGAATGTTACGGTATCGTCGATAAAACCCGAGTCGGCTTCGCTTGCCCGAACCGTGAACTCATAGCTGCCCGGGCCCTGCTCTTCGCTGGGGGTCCAAGAGAATTCGCCCGTTTCGGGATCGAAAGCTACTCCCTCGACGGAAGTCGTGTCGAGGCTGAGCGTGACGCCTTCAGGAAAATCATCGCCCTCGGCGGGTTGAACCGTGATAACGAGCGTCTCACCCTCGACCACCGTTTGATCGGCGATAGATGCCAGTAATGCCGGTTCGACGTAAATCGAAAAAGTTTCAGAATCGCTCAGTTGCGGGTCACCGTCGTCGGTGACGGTGACTGTAATCTCGTGCAATCCCAGCGCAACATCGGTGTCTGGCGTCCATGAAAACAACCCACTGGACGGATCAATAGTCGTGCCATCCGGAGCGTCTATTCCCAGGCTG
>JAFGTN010000788.1 GCA_016934075.1 Pirellulales bacterium | reverse complement strand
TGGCTTTGGCGGGAGCCGATGTTGTGGTGCCACCGCAGGAATCCGCGCAGCAACCGCCACAAGTTTCCTCGCAGCAGCCGGATTCGCAGCAACCTGTCTCGCAGCAACCGCCGCACTTCTTGGCCTTGTAGAGGCAAATTCTCAGGCTGCAGAGGTCTTCGAGGAAGTCGAGCACGGGTGTGCAGCACTTCTTCGAGCAGCAACCGCCGCAGGCATCTTCGCAGCAGCCGGGCTCACAGCAAGCTTCTTCGCAGCACTTTGGTTCGCAGCAGCACTTGGGCGCGCAGCAGGACTTCTCACAGCACTTGGGCTCGCAGCATGCCTCTTCGCAGCACTTAGGCTCGCAGCATGCATTGCAGCATTTCTTGCAGGCGAACAGACCACGAAGGCCACCGAACAAGTCGCACTTTTTGCCACAGCAAGAGCCACAGGCAGGTTCGCAGCACTGCGGTTCGCAGCATGCGGTTTCGCAGCAGGACTTCTCACAGCACTTGGGTTCGCAGCAGGACTTCTCACAGCATTTGGGCTCGCAGCAGCACTTGGGCTCGCAGCAGGACTTTTCACAGCACTGTGGTTCACAGCACTGGTCGCAGCAGCCCGGCTCGCAACAACCGCAGCCACATTTGTTGAGGCCCAGCAGGTTGTCCAGGAGCTCGAAGCCGAACCCCTGCCCGCATAAGGCCACACTCAATAAGAGTGCTCCAAAGACAATTCTACTTTTCATCGAGCAACGTCTCCTTTCATGTGAACCGCGTAATTCGTATCCCAATCAAACAACCGACAACCAACATTGCACGTTGCAACGCTTTTAACCTTGGGGGTGGGTTCTCCCATGGGCAAGAACCGACTTTTTAGGTCGGTTGTGGTTGTGGGCGGGAAACGTGGGTCAACTCCGCGGTCCGCGTGGTGTATTGCGCCAGGTCCGTCGAGCCACTCCTTGACTCGAAAAAAACTCATGTACGGTTTTCCCAGCGCACCCTCTGACATGCACCCGGCATGTCGCTATGGTTAAGGGCCATGATCCTAATCGGCTATGCCGCAAACGCCCCTTGAGAGTACGGAAGTAATTTTCTCCAAAAGGTTTACCGCTCTTATTAGGCGATCATTTCCGGACAGTTAAACAAGAGAAAGACTGCCGATTATCTGGCCGAATTGACAGATTGAAGCGGCCGGAACTGCCACGCAACCGGAAAACTTTAACTGCCTTGTGCTACCGTTTCACTTGCGTGCAATCAGTAACGACTATTCACATTTCCACTTTTTTGTGACTGGATACCGTCCGTCCGGTTTGCTATGCTGAAATAGGCGATAATTGGCACTTTCGATGGTGGGATAGAAGTACATCTCCCGTACGGGCCTCCACCGTGAAATCGGCCGATAGAGCGTCGCCCGCCGCGATTTGACCCTTCGAAATGACAATTCGACCCCCGCATCACACCATGGAATGCACCGTGAAATCCACAATTATCTCCACCTATGCAATTACGATTCTTTCGCTACTAAGTCTGTTGTACCAGGCTCCTTCTCCGGCCTTGGCCGCGTCCGGAAACCAGAAACCGACGGCCCAATTGGGCGGTTCATCCGAGCGAAACAATGTGTCGGAAGGAAAAAATATCCCCACAGAGTGGAATGTCGGCAGTTTCGATCGCAAGACGGGTGATTGGAAGTCTGAATCGGCCAAGAATATCAAATGGGTAGCGCGGCTGGGTTCACAAACCTACGGCACGCCCATCGTGGCCGGTTCGCGGATTTTTTGCGCGACCAACAACGGCGCCGGTTGGCTGAAACGATTTCCGGCCAAGCTCGATTTGGGTTGTCTGTTATGTTTTTCTCGCGATGACGGCCGTTTCCAATGGCAATATTCCTGTAAAAAACTCGCCGCCGGTCGGGCCGTTGATTGGCCCCTGCAGGGAATTTGCTCCAGCCCCTTGGTCGAAGGTGATCGATTGTGGGTTGTGGATAGCCGCGGATGCGTGGTTTGTCTCGATACCGAGGGCTTCGACGACGGCGAAAACGACGGTCCTTTCAGTGATGAAGAATCCACCGATAAAAACGAAGCAGATGTCATCTGGTCATTCGACATGATGAAAGAACTCGGTATCTTGCAGCACAATATGTGTAGCTGTTCGGTTACCTCGGCGGGCGAATTGTTGTTTGTGAATACATCAAACGGAGTCGACGATTCACACGAGAATGTTCCCGCTCCCAAGGCGCCGAGTTTTATCGCCCTGGAGAAAAAAACCGGCAAGCTGGTATGGGCCGACGCTTCACCGGGCGCCAACATCCTTCACGGCCAATGGTCGTCGGCCGCCTGCGGCACGATCGATGGAATACGCCAAGCCATATTCGCGGGCGGGGATGGTTGGATTTACAGTTTTGCCGCCGAACCGACGTCAGACGGGAAGGCCAAACTGCTGTGGAAGTTCGATTGTAACGCCAAGGAATCGGTCTGGGAGGGTGACGGGCAAGGCGACCGGGCCAGTATCATCTCTACGCCCGTTATTCACCAGGGACTGGTGTATATCATGACCGGCCATGATCCGGAGTTCGGCGAGGCGCCGGGGCGGTTGTGGTGCATTGATCCCACGAAAAGAGGCGACGTCAGTCCCGAAATCGTTGTCGATAAAGAAGGCAAGCCCATTCCCACGGCATATTCGCAAGAACGACGCACGCAGGCCGTCAACAAGGAAGCCGGCGAAACGGTTAAAAAGAATTCGAATTCCGCGGCCGTTTGGTTATATGAGGGGAAAGATTCCGACGGCGACGGTGAGTTGGGATTCGAGGAATCTATGCATCGGGGTCTGGGAACCGTGGCTATAAAAGACGGGCTGTTGTTCGTGGCGGACCTGGCCGGCCTGTTTCACTGCGTGGATGCCAAGACGGGTAAACCTCATTGGGCCTACGATATGCTGGCGGCCGTGTGGGGCTCGCCGCTGATAGTCGACGGCAAAGTCTACCTGGGCGACGAGGACGGAGACGTTGTGGTCTTCGAACTGTCTCCCAAGCAAAAGCTCCTGGCTGAGAACAACGTGGGTGATTCCGTATACTCCACGCCGGTGGTTCATGACGGCGTGCTCTACATTTCCACGCGTAGCCGGTTGATTGCAATTGCCGCCAAGTAGAAGGAATGTCGAAACCAGAATGAAGAATTAATTAAGAATGCGTGAATGTCGAAGGCTTCTTGCGCCGCTCGACCGACAATTCAGGCATTCTTCATTCTGGTTTCGACATTCCTAATTCAAAATTTATCCCTCTCCCTCGGCTTCTTTCCGGGCTTGTTGTGCCGCCTGCTGAGCGGCGAACTCGACCTGTCGGGCTTTGGCCATGGCCTCTTCGGCTTCGGATAACTTGCCCGCCTTCTGGCAGGTCATGCTCATGGCAACAAAGCTGAACGGGTCGTTCGGCTCCAGTTCGCAAACCTTACCGGCATGTTCGACGGCTTCGTCCAGGCGGTCGAGTTTTCCGTAGAAAACGCTCAAAGCCGAGTGGGCCAGTGCGTAGTCGGGCTCGTCCTTCACCAAGGCCTCGAGTTTTGCCAGCGCCTCGTCATCTTTACCGTCGCTCTTCAGGGCGATGGCCTCATCGTATCTCTCTACCTTGGTAGACATTTTTCCGAACTCCCAATGCGGGACAATCCCCGCTGCTATCATTATTAATGTTGCAAAGTTTAACTTACCAATAACCAGTGTACGAAAGTGTCGGGCGAGCTAAAAGGGTACGCTCGTGGATAAAACTGACGGCTGTATTTTCAACGAAATCCGTTGTTCATGAATATTTCAGGTAAAAGTACTCTCTTCAGAGATCATGCGATGTTTAATAACACATAATGATCCTATACACACGATACCTGTGGGGCAAATGAGATTGACTTTAGCCCCATATATATGGTACTTTCCGCCCTCTATGATAATGGTCGCCAATTTGGACACATGGGCAATATAGGCACTTGAGGGGAATGGATATGAACTACGCATCTTTAGGGCCGGTTGCTGTCTATTTGCCGGAGAAGGTGGAGGACAATGACTGGCTGAGAAGCGAATTTCCTGATTGGCCCATGGACATCATCTATGAAAAGATCGGTATCGAAGCTCGACACGTGGCCGCGCCCGACGAGTGTGCTTCAGATCTGGCCGTGAAGGCGGCCCAAAGGCTTTTCGACGAGCACGACGTAGAGCGTGATTCGATAGACTTTCTGCTTTTTTGCACACAAACGCCCGACTACCCCTTGCCGACAACGGCCTGTCTTTTGCAAGATCGGCTGGAACTACCGACTTCGATCGGAGCTTTGGATTACAATCTCGGCTGTTCGGGCTACGTATATGGACTCTCGCTGGCCGACGGACTGATCCGCGCACGTATGGCAGAGAGAGTCTTGTTGATTACGGCCGAGACCTATTCGAAATACATCCATCCCGAAGATCGCTCGTTGCGAACGGTTTTCGGCGACGGCGCGGCGGCCACGCTAATCGAGGCCTCGCCCGTGCAGTCGCTGGGGCCTTTCGTTTTCGGCACCGACGGCCGCGGGGCCAACCACCTGATGGTTACCGAGGGCGGAGCCCGACCGCAAGACAAAGCCCACAAACCCAGCAAGCGGAAACGTTGGAACAGTAGTTTATTCATGAACGGTCCGGAACTGGTGAGATTCGCCCTGGAAGTCGTGCCCGACATGGTCGAAAATCTATTGGCCCAAAACCAGATAGATCAGGCCGACATCGACATGTTCCTCATGCACCAGGCCACTACATACATGCTTGACCACCTTCGCAACCGCCTGGAAATCGAAGAAGAACGCATGCCCGTAAACCTGCACGCTCAGGGCAACACGGTTTCTTCCACGTTGCCCATATTGGCATCCGATCTGCGTAATTCTGGGCGATTACGACCCGGCAAACAGACCATGATGATCAGTTTCGGCGTGGGCCTTTCCTGGGCGGGATGCCTCTGGCGCGAAACCTGGGAAGCCAAACAAGTCAAAGGTGTCGAACAACCGCTGCGACCCGAGCAAGTACAGTTGCCGCGGGCTGCTTGATATCCGGAAACGTCGAGAAGCGACTTAAGGAAACACTACGCTTTCGATATCCGCTTGATCGCCATGCCCAGCAGTTCTTGATACTCTTGACGATGCAGCCGCGAACGGGCCTTCTCCTCGTCGCACCAGGCGCGTTTGCGATATTCCATTTCTTCCCATTCTTCGGCCGCTTCGGAAACCTTCATCAGGTAGACCGTGACCTCCAGCTCGGTGCCCCACTTCTCGTAGATGAACCGTCCCAACGGTTTGCCTTTGATCTCTCCGGACAGTCCGGCCTCTTCGTCGGATTCTTTCAAGGCGGTTTCGATAGGCGTTTCGCCCGGATCGATCAGCCCCTTGGGAAAACCCCAGTTGCCTTTGCCGATGGACGTGATCAGGCAAAACTCGGGCGAGCCTTTTTTCATGCGGTAGGGAATCGTGGCGGCTTGTAAGATAGGAGTGGACGTTTGACGGGACATAAAACTCTTCTCGGACGAACGATGCACGGCATCCATACACAATGCTATTGACATCAATTGTAAGCTAACTTTCCTAATTTGACCAGCCGGATTTTTCGAGCTAATTGACTTCAGTCACGCGATTGGCAAAAATACTAACCCGAAGTGCGAGCGAGGATGCCGTGTCACTCGATGGACTTTTGCAAAATTGTGAGTCAAGGGCACTTAGATATCAATTGGCGGCGCAGCCGGCAATTGATATCTAAACACCACAGAGATGTTAACTTGATATCTGTCAATGAGTCCGTGAATTAATGTCAGTCAAGACAATGTAAAAGAAACCTTCGCTTCGCAAAGCTTTCTTTTACATGTGCCCTTGACTCGCAATTTTGCA
>JAFGTN010000787.1 GCA_016934075.1 Pirellulales bacterium | reverse complement strand
GGTGGCGCGGCCGGCGTATGCGTACCCAAAGCGGAATTCGACCGCACGATCGCCTACGAAGACATACCCACGGGCGGATCGGTAATCGTTTTCGGACCGGATCGCGATATGCTACGCGTGGCCAAAAATTTCTTGGAGTTCTTCATCGACGAATCCTGTGGACAATGCACACCCTGCCGTGAAGGCGTGCCCAAGCTACTCGAAGGAGTGGAGATGCTGCAGCGCGGCGAATGCCCAATGCAATACCTTAAAGAACTTTGTGCGTTGGGCGAAACATTGCAATTGGCCTCTAAATGCGGCCTTGGACAAATGGCTCCTAGCGCGTTTTTGTCTGTGGTGAAAGATTTTAGAGATGAAATCCTCGGCCGCGTACGATCGCGGAAAGAAAAATTACTAACTGATACATAAGATGATACTCAACAGAAGGTAACTAAGGGAAAGAAGACCGTTGAAATGTTTCTTTATGGAACAAGAGAAGAAATGCGAAAAGGAATGAAAGAAAATCGATAGTAGTTTCCAATTGCCAATCATTTCTGTCCACCCTTTGTAATCTTTGTTGCCTTTTGTTAAAAACCTTTTTACTTTACCAGGGCGGTAATTATGCACGACACGTCACCAGTTTCGGCTTCTCAAACCCGAGCACCGGCCTCTCAGCGTTCTCGCACCGCCGAGATGCTAGAGGCGGCCAAGGAGCTTGGCAAGGATATTGCGATTACGATCGACGATAAGCATATCGAGGTTCCCTTGGGAACCACGATCCTCGAAGCGGCGAGGCAACTGGGCATACGCATACCCACGCTTTGCTACCACGACGACCTCTGCCTGGCGGGAGTGTGTCGGATCTGTGTTGTGGAAATCGAAGGCCAGCGCACCCTGCAAGCGTCCTGCAGCTATCCCATTACGATGCCGATCAAGGTTACAACCCACACTCCCAAGGTCCGCCGCGCGCGGCGACACATCCTCGACCTGTTGCTGTCCAGCCATTATGGCGAATGCTACACTTGCCCCCGCAACGAAAACTGCGAGTTGCAAGCCCTGGCGGCCGAATACGGCGTCGATATGTTCCGCTTCGGCAAGATGCAAAAGCCCCGCTACGAAACCGACGTATCCAGCCATTCGCTCGTCCGAGACATGAGCAAGTGTATCTTGTGCCGCCGTTGCGTACGCACGTGTATCGACCTGCAGGAGGTGGGCGTGTTGGAGGCCTTCCACCGCGGCAACCGCACCAAGATCGGCACTTTTGAAGATAAACCGCTGGCTAACGTGATTTGCATCAATTGCGGACAGTGCATCAACCGATGCCCCACGGCCGCGTTGCGTGCCAACGACCAGACCGACGAGGTTTGGGCGGCTATCGACGATCCCAATAAGCACGTCGTCATCCAGACGGCCCCCAGTCCGCGAGCGGCCATTGGCGAGTGTTTCGGGCTGGAGCCGGGTACGGCCATGACCTACGAACTCAACACGGCCTTGCGTGGATGCGGTTTCGACAAGGTCTTCGATACCAACTTTGCCGCTGACTTGACGATCATCGAAGAGGGTACGGAACTGCTACGGCGTCTGAAAAAAGTTCTCGTCGATAAAGACGATTCGGTGAAACTGCCGCAGTTCACGAGCTGTTCACCCGGTTGGGTTAAGTATATCGAGCATTTCTATCCCGAATATCTCGACCATCTTTCGACAGCCAAAAGCCCGCAGCAAATGTTCGGGGCCATGCTAAAAACATATTATCCGCGGCACCATGGCCTGAAAGCCAAGGACATAGTCACGGTGGCATTGATGCCTTGTTCGGCAAAGAAGTTCGAGTGCAACCGTCCGGAAATGTGCGACAGCGGTTTCAAGGATATCGACTACGGGCTTACCACTCGCGAGCTGGCCAAGATGATACGAGAAGCGGGCGTCGATTTACTCGCCGAAGAGAAGTCCGATTTCGACGATCCCTTCGGTACGGCGACCGGTTCGGGTGTAATTTTCGGCGCTACTGGAGGCGTTATGGAGGCCGCCATCCGCACAGTTGTCGAACTGGTGACCGGGCAGAAGATAGAAAGCCTCTTCGATCATGCCGAGGTGATCCCCGTGCGAGGTTTCGAGGGCGTTCGCTATGCCGAACTGCCCATTAATGAAGTCGGGCCGGTACCTGAGCTCATCGCGCATCTGTTCGACGATTGGAACTGGCTCAAAGGCGCCACGCTCAAGGTGGGTATCTGTCATGGCACGGCCAACGCCAAGCGGGTGATGGACGACATTATTGCCGGCGGAACGTTCAGCCAATGTCACTTCATCGAGTTCATGGCCTGTCCCGGCGGGTGCCTGGGCGGCGGCGGACAACCCATCCCCACCAGCCCCGAAATACGCCAGGCTCGGGCAAAGGCAATCTATGCAGAAGACCGCTCGTACGACATTCGAAAATCACACGAGAATCCGGCAATTTTGAAAATCTACGAGCAGTTCCTGACCGACGGCCCCTGCGGGCACATCAGCCACGAGCTTCTGCACACGGCCTACACGCCGCGAGGGAAGTATATCGAGTAGGCAGCAAAGGCGATCAAGGTGCCATTAGGAGTCTTCGTGAATAATCCGGGCTATTTTTCCTGATAACCTTTGCCTAGCTTGCTGCGAATCAACCTTTCGCAATCGCGGCGGGCCTGATCCGAATCGTCGAATTGCTTTGTTTTGTTTTGACCTTGTGTGCCAATGCGTCCGAATCGCACTGTATGTTGATTGCCGTGGAGAGTGATCTCCCAGAACTTGTTCGAGCGATCATCGCTGTACTCGAACAGGCGAGCGCGACCATCGTTGGCTCCGGATTGGGTTGTTTCAGGGCTTTGTCTGCGAATGTCGTCGATTATTTCCTCTTCTTCAACAGTTTTCAGAGCCGCTTCCAGATCCATGGCCGGCGACGCGTCCTGGGGAGTTTCGTCCGCTATCTCCAAGACGGGCTGGTCGGTCCGCGACTCCTCGTCATGCGTCAAGAGATCTTCTTCGATTGACCAGTCATCATCTGCTTGCGGTTCATCGCCTCCTTCGAGGATCAACAACAGTCGTTCCAATACGGACGCGGGATCTTCGTACCAATCCTTGGCCAGCACAAACGCAACCTTCCAACCGAAATTCCGCAGTAATCTGGGTCTCATCATGTCGCGTTCGAGCAGATCACACTGTTCGTAATATGATTTGGTGTCGACCAGCACCCCCAAGCGATATTCTTCGTCACCGTTGCGGCGAACTGCCAGATCGCAGCGAAAGTGCGATTGCCCCACTGCTCGATCCACGATGAACCCGCGATCCGCCAAGGCCCCGGCCAGTTGTTCGGCGACCGGATCATCGGATTTTGTGTCGGCATCATTCGCCACTTCACCCCAACGCGACATTCCGTGTAATACTCGCCGTGCGGTTTCCGTATCGCCGTTGGAGACGGCTTCGGCGTAGCGCAAGTAGTTTTTGAGACAGTTCGCACCGTCGTTGTAATCGTTGGTGATGTCGGCATGGTGAATCGAGCTGACCAGGGCCATGTGGTGTTTTGCGCGCGAGAAGGCGACGTTGAGCCTTTTTTCACCGCCGCTCTTGTTGATGGGGCCGAAGTTCATCCGCATTTTACCTTCCGGCCCATATCCATAGCAAACGCTGAGTATGATAATATCCCTTTCGTCTCCTTGAATGTTTTCCAGGTTTTTGACCAGTAGTCCCACGAACTGGCCATCTTCTTCCCGCTGCTGTTCGGTTTCCAGCAGATTTCCGAACTCCGCATCTTCCTGGGCCAGGCGTTGCAAAGCGCCTTCGATCTCATCCTGTTGCGCTTCGGAAAATGCCACGATTCCTATGCTGAGTTTGTCCGGCCGCTGTAAAAGTTCGCGCACGAGGCATGCGATATATTCGGCTTCCGCGCGGTTGCGCCGTTTATCGTAAACACCATTTTCCATGAAGTGAAAACTGATGGCTCGTTCCAGCAATTCCCCGGCGCCGGTTTGCGCGTCGGCGGGACTCGACGCGACAAGCGGCGCTAAATCGCCGGGTGACAACGATTCCTCGGGCACCGTCAACAGCCGGCCGTTATAGAAAGCCCAGTTCGAGTAGCTGATCAGCGACTCGCTACGGCTGCGGTAATGCCATCCAAGCATGGAAGAGGGCAGGTTCTTGGCCGTGTGGTTGAGGAAGCTGTTGCTCTGGAGATCATACTCGATCATTTCGCCGTTTTCCTCGACGTACAACTCTTCTTCATCGGTGTCGCGCCGAGCTGAAAAGAAATCGGTCGGAGGCAGTTGCATCTCATCGCCCACCACGATCGCCTGGCAGGCGCGAAAGACCGAGGGGATCGCCTCTTCGAGTGTGATCTGGCTCGCTTCGTCGAAGATTACCACGTCGAAGAAAGTTGAATCCAGAGGTAAGGTGTCGGAAACGCTTAAGGGGCTCATTAACCACACTGGTTTGAGGTCCTTGACGACATCCCCGGATTCATCCGAAACCAGATCTCGAATCGACTTATAACGCATCGATTTACCGAATTCGTGTTCGATTTCGCGTCGTCCCCGATTATAACGACACTTGAAAGCTTTTTCTTCCTCATTCAACTGTGCGGCCGGCAAGCTTGATATGCGGACGTTTTCGCGGAAGCGATGTTCCGCGCGACGCCGGATCTCGGCCGCGTTGCCGCGTAACCACTCGTCATAGAGTTTTTCCAGGCGGCTCACATGCCGCTTGCGAGTAGACTCCGAAAAACGATGCAAGTTCCTCTGATTGCGAAATTCTGCCCGAATACAATGGTCGGCTGTTGCGGCTTCTAGTTGCGCCGGCGTCAACGGCATGGTACGCAGTGCCCTGGAAAGCGGTTCCGGCATGGATGCGATTTCGGAAACGCATTGAATGAATGCGGGTAAGTCGTCCAAAGCGTCCAAGGCTTTGTTCATACTATCGCGCAACTCGTTCACGTCGCATTCGCCGTACTCTTGCAGGATTTTGTCCAACTCGGCTACCAGCGATGCAAGCGTATCATCTGCTGAAGTAATCTTCTCGACGATGCGCGACGCCTTATCCGATTTAAGCAGGGCGGCATGAATTTTCGCGATCCAGTCGGGCAGTGAAGCGACGGCTTCCTCGGCCCGCGAGACGTGCTTCGCCAACTCTTGTACATCGCCGTCGATATTGTATTCCCTTTCTATTGAGCGGCACTGTTTTTTCACATCCGCAATAAGCGCATATTCTTTTTCCAACGCCGCGAGCACGTGTGTCCAACTAGGCCGTATGACATGCGTGCGAAAGTCGTAACAGCGATTCAGGATCGAACGCAAGCGCCACCACTGAGGTTTCAGCCAGGCAAAAAAGCTTTGTTCGAATTGTTCGGCTTGCCGCAAGGCAACAGATACTTCCTCGGCGGGTAATTTATCCCGCCAAGACTTGGTTGCCGAACCTGCTTCCTCTACGGATTCGTTCGCAACCCGCAACTTCTTGACGACCTTGTTGAATTCATCAGCGCGAGGATTCTCGGGATTCAATAAGGAAAACTGTCCCGCTCGCGCTACCGGCTCGATACAACGGGCATAGTCGATCAACGCCCGCGCGCGGTCCGGAGTTTGCCACAGTCGCTGACTAATTCCACACTCGTCAAGCGTCCGTTCCAAGCTCTCGAAGTGTTTTTGGGCTTGTGCCGTTGCCGTGGTCACAAGCTCGAGAGGACGCTCACAACCGGCAATGCCGGGTGAAAACAATTTCAGGGGGTGATTGGCCAAGATTCCGTCAGGTTGGATATCTTGCACATAAGCAGCGAAAGAGTCGATGGCCTCTTGATTTTTCCTCCACGCGGCATAGTCGGGCAACTGTTCCTTCTGCAGAGCCGTTAGCTGTGGCAGCAGGCGACGAAGTTCGACACAGCGTCCTAGGAGTTGTCGTAGCGAAACGGCGAAATTGTCCGGCGTGTGTTGCATGGCCGTGTCATATTCTTGTAGAGGACGCAACTCATTGTCGATCCGTTTTAACAGGTTGCTCCTTCTCCGGCCGTTATTCTGTGCCTTGCCCGCTCCCGACAGGATATCCTCATAGCATTGCTTGAGGTCCATAACAAAGGCCTTCTTGTCCGTCTGCGAGTCGTGAATCAGGCAGCAAAGGCCGTCCAGACCGCATTGCCGCAGGCGAGCAAAAACCACGTCGATGGCTGCCCGCTTCTCGCACACCAACAATACACGCTTATCCCGAGCTACGTAGTCGGCGATCAGATTCGTGATAGTCTGCGACTTGCCAGTCCCCGGCGGACCTTGGATGATATAGCTTTTGGCGGCGTGTGCCTCTTCGATGGCCATGGCCTGGGTGGGATCGCAGGGCACGACGTCGTAGCGATCCTCGAGTGAATCGGCTGGGGGCAGGCCGCGATCCACCGGTTTGGGGATCAGCGAAAAAGTCGCCTCGAAGGCCGGATTCTCCGGTTGCTGCTGGAGCAAAGCTTCGTAATCTCGCACCAGCGACATTTTCCGGTACTTGAAGTTACCCAGCGTCACGCTGCATAGATCGAAATTCCACGAATAAGGATTGTCATCGCCGCCATCTCTCAAGCTGAAGAAAGTACGTTCCTTTTCGGCCACCGGCTGTTGAGGATCGGCCGCCGCGAATGTACGCGATCGAGGTTTCTCGTCGATAATCTCGCGCAGATGATTATTGGGCGGCCGAACCTTGACCGAAAACAGTTTGACACCCAGGGGATGATACGTGGCTGGGTCGTAGCTGTAATCGAGATCCATGAAACTTCGCACGCCGCGGCCCGCGATCCGCGCGCGGCGCCGGTACTGGTCGAGTTTGCGACGCGCCTTGTCGTAAACCAGATCGATTCGAGGCTTGTCAATTTTATTGAGCGTAACCGCCGCTTCACTGGCCTCTATTTTGGCCGCCATATATTCGAAAAACTGATCGAGGCTGGTGCTGGATAGATCGATCTGCTCGGGCAAATCCATATCGTAAAGCTGCTTGAACTGGTGCCTCACGACCGGGTTCACTTCGGCCTCGGAAGTAGTAATCTGTATGGAGTATTTATCGCGTATGCCCTTCTTCTTTTTCAATTCCACCGGCAGGAGCACCAGCGGCGAATCGAAGTGTTCGATCGGCTTTTCCTTGAGATTCGTCCAGTGCAGCATGCATATCACAAGACGTAGCTGCGCGAAACCGAATTCGGCCCGATCCCGCCTGGTCTCGGCAATGATACGGTCCAGCACACTGGGTATATACAGTGCCTCGGCAAAGTTCAAGTACTTGTTCAGTGAAATCGCCTTGCCGCCACAAACGGCGTCGTGGAGTTTTTTGTTCCATACCAGAATCTGGTCTGGACGGATGTTTTTGATATCGAAGGAAAGCGGAACCGAAGCGTGCGTGAGGTTGATCGTCTGCATCGTGGGACGAAAATGCAATAGCCGGTTGCGACGGGAGATTTCAAAAAGCCGTTCCTGCAACTTGCTCAGTACCACTTGTTGCTTTCCGCGGCTGTCTTTTTGCTTGAATCCCTCAACGCGGGCCAGATCGAATTCGAAGTCCAGATCCTGCTCGCGGTAGTTTTCCAGATTGTGCAGCAAGGCTCCAAGATCTTGCACCCGGCGGTGTCGATCCAGTTCGGTCATTCGGAAGATGGCCCGTGCCAAGACGGGATGCAGGCCGGGGTTGAGCGAGAAAAGATTACGCCGCCCGGCAACGAAAGCCTTGAGATGTTCCGGTTCGCTGAAATCCATTCCGCAGGCAAGGCTAGCCAGAATCATTCCCAAACAGAAAATATCGCTGAGGGGATCGTGATGTTGCAGTTGGTGTTCCCAGGCGATGTAGCCGGGTAGATAAACGGGGCGGGTAATATCCGAGCCTCGCTCTCCGACGGCCAAATCCACTACATTGTCGGTGCCTTCACTCACATCGGTTACATTGCGTTGCTCGCTGAGGATCTCGACCGCCGCCTGGTTTGCGGCTTCGATACGTCGCAGTGACGCGGCATTGTTGCGAGACGGTAATCTCTTGGCATCTTCGAACCATATTCGCGCCTCATCGACATGCAAATCCGATAGGCCTTCCAGCGGAGCGACCGTGCCCACTGCGTGGGCATCCAGCACCTCACGAATCAGCGGCACGAATACTGCCACGGTGTCTTCAGTGGAAAAGCCTCCCGCTTCCAGTCGTGATCGGAGATAGTCGTGAAAAGCTGTCATGGCGATCCGGTATCTTGGCCGGCCTTGGCCAGCAGATTATTTTTGTCCTGGTCGATTTTTTGCAATTGTTTTTTACGCAAACGAAGCTCTCGCGCGGCGATTTCCGCAAAGCGGTCTTTGATGCCCAATTGTTCCGATAATTTCAATGCCGACGCCAATGGATACTCTTCCAAATCGCGATCGCTGGTGACGAAATCCAGCAGGACGTAACAATAGTAGTCCCGCATGGGCTCGTCGTCTGTCTTTATATCGTCGGCTAGAGATGGATCTTCCCGTATGCTTTCTGGCGCGACATAGTCCTCGAAAAACAATCTGGCGTGGGCCAGTACCGTATCGCTCTGCATCCACTTGGGCGACAAAAAGACGTCGACAAGTCTGCGTGTCAGTCCCGAAATTATTGTTTGAGCCAACAAATCAAGATCGTTCAATGCCGGACGCCCTTCGATCATTTCCTCGACTTTAGAGTCTGCCTCGTAGTCTCCCTCTGACCATAATTTGATGGCCCTGGCACGAATGAAGGCTTCGGGATGCGTCAAATTGTCGGCCTTGACGGCCTTTCGGCTAAAGACCTCCTCGGCCTGCCGGATATAGCTTTCTGCGCTGACTTCTTCCAGTTCCGTAGAGACCTTGACCAGCATGGAAACCACCGCCAGCGGATCGTCTACGGCCAATAGGGAACCGCGGTCACAAAAGATTTCGCTATATAGTCCGAAGAGCCGCGCGCTGGCGAAGTGCGGCGTGTCCGCCAGACGGTCGTGAGTCAAGGCCGACAGAATCTGGTCGACAATCGAATATTCGCCGTCCCAATGCTGCCACAACGCAAAATGGCTCAATTCGTGAGCCAATAAGGCTCGCACTTCGGCGGCGTTGAGTTTCGATGAGATCGCGCCGTGTAGAACTACGTGGGCTTCGTCGGGAATGTATGCAAGCGAAGCGTTCAGGCTCAGTGGATTTTGCGCTTGATAGATCGTGATGGGAACATCCAGTGAAAGACGCTGTGCCACACTCTTCGCCGCCTCGTAAATCTCCGGTTGCGTTTCAGGATCGACTCGATAGGTTGATTTTAAAAGATCGAAGCGAACTGCTTCGGCATGCTCGCGGCGAACCTTGTGCGAGGCGTACCACCGCCAGACCTCCGCCTCTTCCGTTTTCAGATAGTCGCGGATTTTTTGGTGATACGGTAAGGGCTCTAATGCCAGTTTGTTGCTGGGGGCTTGCGATTCGCACATAAAATCAATTTGCCAGGCACTTTCTATAACCGGTTTCATAACTGCTTTTGGGCAAAAAACCGTATTCAAGATTAAGTTTATGAAATCGCTTCTAGTCAATATAAACGCTGATTATAGCCTCTTTGCTGATGAATTCAACCTATCTCAAAAACACACTCCTCCCCACACCCCCTGGTGTATACAATTAGTCGAGGACTTTTCAGGCCATGGAGGATGGCGAACATGAACAACCGTGTCTTTTCGCGAAAGGTGTCGCTGGCGGTTTCAGCCGACGAGGCGTTTGTTTGGCATGAACGGCCCGGTGCTTTGGAACGTCTGATTCCGCCATGGGAAAATGTGCGCATTCTCAGCCATGGTGAAGGTATCCGAGACGGCAGCCGCGTCGTGCTGCTCAACCGCCAGGGCCCGCTCAAATTGTGTTGGGTTTCCGAACACTGCGATTACGAAAAAGGGCGTATGTTTCGCGATGTTCAGATTCAAGGCCCTTTCCGCCATTGGGTACACACGCACCGTTTCATTGCGGACGGAAATGAAAAATCGGTTCTCGAAGATCATGTCGAATACCGCCCGCGCGGCGGCATGTTCGGACATGCCGTGGCCGGAAGTTTCATTCGGGCTAAGATAGCCGGTATGTTCGCCTATCGTCATAGAACGACCGCTGCCGATCTTATTGCACATTCCAAGTATTGTCACAAAGGTCACATGCACGTGGCCGTTACCGGTTCGCACGGGCTAATCGGTCGCCAGCTTGTGCCGTTCCTGACTACCGGCGGCCACGAGGTTACGGTTTTGGTTCGCGGTGAGGCTTTGCAAGGGCACGTTTTCTGGGATCCCAGCGCGGATACGTTGGACGCGTCAGCTTTAGACGATGTCCACGGAGTCGTTCATCTGGCCGGAGAAAATATTGCCGCGGCTCGTTGGAGCGCGTCGCAGAAACAACGTATCCTCGATAGCCGCGAACATTCTACCCGTATTTTGTGCGAAGGGCTCGCGCAGTTACCCTCGCCGCCGAAAGTGCTCGTCTCCGCGTCGGCAACCGGCTTTTACGGCGACCGGGGCGAAGCAATCCTGGACGAAGATAGTTCATCGGGTGAAGGCTTCCTGTCGCGAGTGACGCGCGGCTGGGAAGCCGCCACTCAAGCGGCCACGGCGGCGGGCATTAGAGTCGTTCGTTTGCGTTTCGGCGTTGTTTTGAGTCCGCGGGGCGGGGCGCTGGCGAAAAT
>JAFGTN010000786.1 GCA_016934075.1 Pirellulales bacterium | reverse complement strand
TTCGCTGGACATGTCGTGCAAGTTCCACCAGGTAATGGCTTCCACGGCCGGGTGCGAGAAAAGCATTGTATAGAAACGAACAACGTGGCGGGCTTGCTGGGTTTCTCCTTCGGGCGTGGTCGGCCAGGCCGCGTTCCAGGCCGCATCCTTGGGCTTGCTGCCCGAAAAGATGGTCATTTCGGTAAAGTGCAAGGGAACGCCGAAACGCGAGAACCGTTGACACACGTCCCAAATCTTTTGGTTCGGCCAGGGGCCTTCGAACATGTGGTTTTGAATGCCGATCACGTCATACATGGGCTTGCCCTTCGAGTCTACCAACTGTTCGATCACTTTTTCATAAGGCGGATCTGTGCGGTAATCGTTGATCAGCAGCGTTGCCTGGGGATTGGCTTTGCGGGCATGTGCGAAGCACTCTCTGGTTAATTCCATGCGCCCCGTTTTTTGCCATAGCCCGCTCATCTTCGGTGCCTGCTTGACAACCCAATCACGGTCGAAATGAGTGGCCTCGTTTACCACGTCCCAGCAATCGATGCGGCCCTTGAATTGCGAGACGCAATCGTCGATGCGCGACATCTGCAGGCGTTGGAGTTCCTGTAGGTCGTCGGGCGCCCAGGGCGGGTCGAGAAAGTTCCACATCAGAGGATGACCCTTGGTGGCGATGCCGAGTCCAGCGCACCATTCGGCGACGAGTCCGGTCCAGTTGTGGTTGGGATGGCCGCGGACGGGTTCATAGTTCCACCAATAGAACCCCAGTGTGGCGAAGTTGAATAGTTCTTTGAATTTTTGCCGATAGTCGTTTTCTTGGTCTTTGTTGCTGGGCCGGCTCCAGCCGAAAATGTTGCAGCCGAAGAGGAAAGAGTGACGCGTCTGCCGCAACTCCACCTTGGCACCGGGCACCGGCTGACCGGCGTCGTCGATGACCGTGATGACCAAGTCGGCCTTGCGATGTTTTTCGATGCGGACATCGGCTCCGTCGAACAGTTCTATGTCGGATAATTTCTTGCCGGGTGATTGCGCGACTGCGATGGTTTGCATAGCAATTGCTGCAAACAGACAAGAGGCCGACAATATGCCGGCAAATCGGAAATTGGGGGAAGGCATGGGCTGAATCGGTGAGGGTGGGATGAATAAAACGCCGATTGTAGCAGCACTAAAATAGGGAATCAAACTCGTGGCGCGCAACCGAGCCATACTTGGGAGGGGTTGCCGCAGGTATGCAATTGTCTTCAGTCGCCCCACGGCTACTACCACACACAATTCCGGCGGCAAAATCGCTACAATCCGCAAGGCTTAACATTTTGCGGGCCCCTGTGGTTGATATCGCGGTTTGCTGCGGGAATTTGTACGGATAAATCCGGTTCTGACGCTCGATATGTATTGTTAGGAATGCGGCGACTCTGCCGCCTGTACCGGTTCGGTTGAATCAGACCCAGGCGGCAAGATGTGCCCTTACCGAAAAGTATCCCCGTAGATCCAGGACGGAGTCGATATAATGAATTCCCGCGCTCTCACCGCTGCCATGTTCGTGGCCGTGGTCGTCATCTGTCAGCCCTTTGCGGCTGTGGCCCAATCCACTTGTTCGCCCGACGCATGCATGCCTGAAATGTCATGTGATATGGGTATGTCTTGTGGCTGTTGCGCGCAGGCATGTTGTTGTCCAGGATTTCGTTGTGCTAATGATATTACCGGCACGGCGTTGAATTCGAAGCCCTTTCGATGGTTTCAGACGAATTGCCTGGCCCGTCGGAAAATTACCGTTGGCGGTTGGGTGGATCAGGGAGTGAGCTTTGCCGACTGTCGGCCGTCGGACCGTTTCAACGGGCCAGTGACTTATAACGATCGCGACCGCGAGTACCAGATGAACCAGCTTTGGTTCTTCTTGGAACGAAAGACCAATACGCGTTGTGGCGGATTCGATATCGGCGGCCGTATCGATACCCTTTTCGGCAGCGACGCGCGTTTTATCGAGAGCAGTGACGGATTGGAAGCCAACTGGCACCAGGACCAGCGGTTCTATGGTGGGGCCGTGCCGCAGTTTTACGTCGATGCGGCCTATAATCGCGTTACCGTGCGGACCGGACACTTCCTTTCGCCGCTTAGTTATGAAGACGTTCGCGCGCCCAAAAACTTCTTCTATTCGCATTCATACACCCGACAGTATGCCGAACCGACGACGTTTACGGGCTTGTTGGGAATGTTCGACCTCAGCGACAGATTACGGCTGAGCAGCGGATTCCATCGCGGTTGGAACAAGTTCGACGACACCGACGGAAACGACCGGATAAATGTTTTGGCAATGGCCGAATGGACGAGCTGGGATTGCATGCGGCAATTCAAGTTTGGCTTCTCCAGCGGTGAAGAGGAGCCGGGCAACAACACTACTCTATATACTCTGATCGGAAAACTGTGTTTCAGCCCGTTGTTGAACTACGCCGTGCAATTCGACTATGGGCAGAGCACGGGCGGTTTGACGCAACGCGTGCGGTATGCCGAATGGACCAGCCTGGTGCAGTATTTCAACTATAAATACAGCAATAATTGGGCGTTGGGTACCCGCATCGAATGGTTCCGTGACAAGCAGGGCACGCGCGTACATGGTCTGGGAATCGGCAACATGGCCTACGGCAGCTACCCGGGCGATTTCTTCGAGATTAGCTTGGGCCTGAATTGGCAACCAAGTCGAAATGTGATGATTCGTCCCGAAGTGCGCTGGGATTGGTTCGACAAACACGGCCACGGTGACTCGTACCCTTACGACGCGGGCGGTCGCCGCAACCAGTTCATGGGCGCGTGCGATCTTATCGTGTCTTTCTAGTGTGCTGACGTTCAACTTTTCGTAATCGTTACGCTTTAACGGCGTCGGAAGAGCGTAGTTGATTTTCGCGAGAAATACCCCTATTTAATGGCCGCAATCTATAAATTACCTATATCCCATACGCTTTTTTTGACGAGGACAATCACAAGTAACAAATATGCCGTTGTGAAGAGGAACGTCTAGGTACCGGTCGTCGATCCTTTCTCGCCTATTTGTTTACCACGGATTTTGGATTCTCACGTCGCAGCTTGTGCATAAGGTGCGCATGTGGGAGTGTATCTTTCTTGGGTTGCGGGAATCAAACCCGTTAGGAGTGTTCACTGATGAAAAAAGCAGGAATTATCGGATTGGCATTTGCCATGTGCCTGGTCGGCTCATTTGCCGTGGCGGCAAACGGCACGTTTGACTACGATGCCTTGGCGGCATTGCGGTCAGCAGTCGACAGTAAACCGGCCCCAGCCGCGAAACCACCGGCGGCGAAAGCGGCCCCGGCGGCGAAAGCGGCCCCTGTCGCGGATGCGGCTTACGATGCATGTTGCCAGGATACGTGCGCGCCGAGTTGCTGTGAATCGCCGTCTTGCTGCGAATCGGCGAGTTGCGGTTGCGGTTGTGCAAAATGCTGCGAGCCTTGGACTCTGCCCCAGCCTTGTTGCATGCAAAAACTGGGCATCAAACTCGGCGGTTGGCTCGAACAGGGTATTACGTTTAATCCCAACTCGCCCGTCGATCGTTTCAACGGTCCGGTGGCCGTGAACGACCGTAGCAACGAATATCAAATGAACCAGTTTTGGCTGTATGCCACCAAACCTACCAATACGGGCGGTTGCGGCTGGGACTGGGGCGGACACATCGATATGATGTACGGTACCGATTGGCGCTACGGCATCGGCTACGGATTGGAAGACCGTATCAACGGCCATGATGATCTCTACGGCATGGTTTTACCCCAGGTCTATGGCGAAATCGCCTATAACAACATCAAGATCCGCGGTGGGCGTTTTGCCGGCTTGCTCTACTACGAGGTTGTCCCGTCGCCGATGAACTTCTTCTATTCGCATTCATACACAATGTGTTATACCGAGCCGCAATTGGTTACGGGCTTTATGACCGACATCCAACTCGGACGCAACTGGCTGCTGCAAGCCGGTATGACCCAGGGCTGGTACATGTGGGAAGACGAAAACAACAAAAAGGACTTCATGGGCGCCGTTACCTGGACCAGCGATGACAAGAAGACCTCGCTGAAATACGCCTTGACCAACGGCAACCAGGTGAACCTGGGTGGAAACCATGGCGGAAACTGGTTCGCTTACGGGCTGGTCTTCCAGCGTCACATCAGTGAAAATCTGAAGTATGTCTTGCAACACAACTACGGTGTTGCCGATAATGTCATGCCGCCGGTGGCGGGTGGCGGCGATGCCGAGTGGTACACGCTCAACCAATACCTCGAGTATAAGATCAGCCCCAAATGGGCGGCCGGAATGCGTTTCGAGTGGATGCGCGATGACGAAGGTTTCCGCGTGGGCGGGCCCGGCACCAACCCCGATTTCCCCACGTTGCATACATGGAAAGGCAATGGTTATGCGGGTAACTTCTATGAAATAACCGTAGGACTCAACTGGCGACCCTGCAAAAGCTTTGTCGTCCGTCCGGAATGCCGTTGGGATTGGTACGACGGAGCGGATAGTTGGGTGCCCCAGCAGGCCCCCACCTACCACCGATTGCCCTTCGACGATGGAAACCGTAGCAGTCAGTTCACCTTCGCCGTCGACGCGATTTGGACGTTCTAAACCAAAAGGTTGAAAATCCGAGTTAATGAGCCGATAAAGTCGGCACATACCGGTAGCACTCCCAAGATAGGAGCGCCGGGTGACACTAATGTGTTGTCCCCGGCGTTTTTTTATTCAATCGTGAGCTTTGAGCACTGGAATTGTGTGCCACTGCTGGCTTGTCCAGCAGTGTTATTCTCGGGTAATGTGAAGGATTAGATTAGAGCGGACCAACCCACTTCCCCTTGAGCCGCCGTCGCTTTGGGTATAGTATATATGGCGTCTATTAAAAAAACCGCCCAGCGAACCAGCACTCAATCCTTGAACATTGATCATTGACCCTTGATCATTGCACATTCCCACTCGGAGCCTTGTTATGAAACTTATCATTGCCATCATACAACCCAACCGGCTCGAGGCCGTCAAGGCGGCGTTGGCCGAAGTCGAAGTGTTTCGGCTGACCGTGATGGACGTGCAGGGATTCGGGCGCCAACGCGGACACGGCGAAGTCTATCGGGGGCGCGAATTCACCGTCGACCTGGTCCGCAAAGTTCAGCTTATGATCGCCGTAAACGACGCGTTCCTGGAGCCCACAATCGAGGCCATCACCAAAGGTGGACGCACGGGACCCAGCGGCCAGATCGGCGACGGTAAAATACTCGTGTTGCCGTTGGAAGACTGCATCCGTATCAGAACCGGCGAGCGAGGAGGCGAGGCTATCTAGTCTTCATCAAACGGGCTCCGGCTCTTCGGCATGTATTTGCACAGCAGGATACCACCGAAGTAGAGGATCGTCAGCGGAATGGCCATGAGAAACATGCTGGTGGGATCGGCCGGTGTGAGGAACATGGAGATAATGAAAATAACCAGGATCGCCACGCGGAACTTCGACAGATAGGTGGAGATGTCGAAGATGCCGATACGTTCCAGGAAGAGCATCACCAGCGGCAATTGGAAGCTCACGCCGAACCCCAAGGGCAGTACCAGCACGAAACTCAGCCACTCGCTGATACGTGGATCGATGTCGATACCCAGGGCCTTGTTGATGCCGAAAAGAAAGTTGAGCACCGGTTCGAAGACGAAAAAGAAGGCCATTGCCGCGCCCAGTAAAAACAGTGTCAGGCTGAAGGGCGCGAAAATGCGTACGAATTTCTTTTCGTGCGGATACAGTCCGGCGGCTACGAACGTCCATATCTGGTAGAAGATGTAGGGGCTGGACAAAAGCGCGCCCACTAAAAGCGAGGCCTTTATGTAAATCGTAAACGCTTCGTGGGCATTGAAACTCTTGGCTTTAACGCGCGGATCGTCTTCGGTGCGATGCCAGAGCAGGATGGGCATCAGATCGTCTTCGCTAATAGCGGACTCCGCATCCGACGGCGGTGGCAATGACACGTCGTCGAGCTTGTCGGGATATCGCTTTTTCAATTGCCGCAGAATTGTATCCGGATCGACAAAAACCTCTTGGGCAAGGAAGTGTTGTTTCTTAATGAACTCCTCGACCTTCTGGGGATCTTCTAACGCGGTTCCGTCCGGCAGAGGCTCGCCGCCCTCTTGCTGTTCGATCAGCATGGCCCCGATGCGGTCGGCCGATTGGCCTTCGTAGTACTTCGCCAGGGCATCCTGTAGAGGCGTCTGGATGGCATCCACCACCCACGGGCCGGCGAAAAGTCCTATACCGAATCCGATTACCAGTCCTATCAGCGATTTGAACAAACAAGTCCGAAGCTCTTCGAGGTGTTCCCCGAATGACATCGTACTGCTTTCGAACAGGTTGTCGTCGCTACGGCTGGGTGGCATTGCGTGGATGTTCTAAACGTGGTTCCGCTGAGAAATGACCATTTTCTGAAAAAAATCGGACATACCCCTTCTTTGCCCGCTCGGTTATACTACGAACGGCAGGAATAATAAGGGGGTAATCCATCTATGATACCAACGCATATCTCGTCGAGCAAGAAACAGACGTTTGCATACACACTACTTGAACGGAAAACAACGTGGATCTAAGCAAAAAAACACTCGAAAACGGAAACTCCCAGGCGATGCCCGAATTATACCCCCTGCGATTCAAACCGATCTATAAGCAGTATGTATGGGGGGGCTGGAAGTTAGCCGGATTGCTCAAGCGACCAATTCCACACGATGAATTGTTTGCCGAGTCCTGGGAGGTTTGCGACCATGGCGAGGATCAGAGTGTGGTCGATGGGGGATCCCTATCGGGCATGACGCTTCACGAGTTGGTGGAAAAATATGGTCGGCGTTTATTGGGCGATGTGGCATGCGGCAATCGCTTTCCTTTATTAATGAAATACCTGGACGCGACGCAGAACCTCTCGGTCCAGGTTCACCCCGACGATGACATGGCCGCCCGGCTCGATCCACCCGACCTGGGCAAAACCGAAGCCTGGTATGTGCTGGCGGCCGTGCCGGGGAGCGTGATTTATGCAGGATTACGCCAGGGAGTCGACCTCGCTACTTTTGCTCGTGCAATAAAGCAAGGTGAGTGCGAAGAATGTTTGCACTACTTCGAGGCACAGCGGGGCGACTGCATTCTCATACCTTCGGGCACAGTGCATGCCTTGGGCGCGGGGATTCTCGTGGCCGAGATCCAGCAGTCCAGCGACACCACCTTCCGCCTTTTCGATTGGAACCGCCTGGGAACTGACGGCCGGCCGCGAGAATTACACATCGAGCAAGGGCTGGCGGCAATCGACTTCGAACGCGGGCCCATCTCGCCCATCCGCCACCCGGTGAACCACGAGGACGATTCGGTGAATTTGATTAGTAGTGACAAGTTCAGCCTCGAACGACACCCGCTCATGAGCCCTCGGGAGTTGGGTGGTGATGGGCGGTTTCACATCCTCACCGTGGTGGACGGCAGTGTGTCTATCGAGGGGGCGCATGGGAGCGGAAACCTCAACTGCGGTCAAACCATGTTGCTCCCCGCCCAAATCCCGGCCGTCCGCTGCATTCCCTGCCCCGATGCGGTGGTTTTGGACGTGTTTGTGGAGAGCTAGAAAATCAGAAGCTGATCTGAGAGGGATCACGAAAACTCGAAAGAACGAAATTTCGAAAAAGATTTTCAGGCTTTAGCGACAAAATTCAGAAAGACTTGTTCATGGTCCACGATTTCGAACCACTTTCAGGCCAGATTATAGAAGCAGCAATTCAAGTGCACAAGAGATTAGGTCCGGGGTTTCTCGAATCGGTTTATGAAAGTGCCTTGAAAGTGGCTTTGCGGAATGGTGGCATCATCTACGAAGCACAAAAAGAAGTCACGATCATCTTCGAGGGCGAGGAGGTGAGTGTCCATCGGTTGGACTTGATTGTCGGTAGGGAAATCGTGGTAGAGCTAAAAGCTATAAAAGCCTTGGAAGACATTCATTTCGTGTTGTAGCTATGTCCGGAAGCATTTTACCCTGTTGCGATGCAATTCTTACAGGCACTGAGTTCGTTGGCAATGGAAGTTGGTTGTCAAGAGCAACAGATCTGTAAGGGCACTCGAAAATATGAAAGTGTGATATTTCGAAAAAGACTTTTCGTGTTTTCGTACTTTCGATCTTTCGTGATAAAAAATCAGAAAGGCTTACCAATAACAACAACTTCGATTCGCCCTTGAGTTAAATCTTCTTTTTGTTTATCGGCCCGCGTTAGGGGGGTATGTTCTTTTAGGTAAGCCAGCGGCACTCCATATTTCCCGTCGCTCCCTTGAACCCCCCGGGTTTTAAGGGATAATAGAACGTTTCTGCCGATATTAACTCGATAGTATCTTGACCTACTTGTAACAACTTCCGCCCACTAATAATCCAATGAAAACCGATGAACTTCGCGAAAAGTACCTGGAATTCTTTGAAACAAAGGGTTGCGTACGACGCCCTAGCGACGTGCTCGTGCCTCGCTGGGATCCCTCCGTGCTCTTCACACCCGCCGGTATGAACCAGTTCAAGGACCATTTCCTGGGACGATGCAAGTTGGAGTTCACCCGGGCAACGACCTGCCAGAAATGTTTGCGGACGGGTGATATCGAGAATGTGGGACGCACCGCCTATCACCACACTTTCTTCGAGATGTTGGGTAACTTCAGCTTCGGTGATTATTTCAAACGCGAAGCCATCCAATGGGCTTGGGAGTTTCTGACCGATAAGAAATGGTTGGGACTGGACGCCGACGATCTTTCGGCCACGATTTATCTCGACGACGAAGAGGCGGCCGGAATCTGGCTCAACGAGATCAAGCTCCCGCCGGAGCGCCTGCAGCGGATCGGCGAGGACGAGAACTTCTGGCCGGCTGGCGCGCCAAGCAAGGGCCCCGATGGTGTTTGCGGGCCCTGTAGCGAGATCTATTACCACACGCCCCATGGTGAGGTCGAGATCTGGAACCTGGTGTTCACGCAATTCAACCGCGTGGGCGATCCGCCCGACAACCT
>JAFGTN010000785.1 GCA_016934075.1 Pirellulales bacterium | reverse complement strand
TAAACCGTACTACGAGGCAGTAGACGGCGTGGGCTATCTACTCTACGCCTTGTTGGAACTCGACCTCGTGGAGAAAAATCCCCAAGAAGTCCTAAAAAAACAAGCCCTCTTTATCGGCAAAAACAACCAAAGGATGGTCCTCGAAAACCGATAGGCTAGGGGGGAGGGATACACTAATTGATAACATGGGAGATTATTAGATATCCGGCTCAAAAATTGGGGACGGGGGCGTTCCTTTTTTCGCCTTCCGATTGACAGTGAATGGGGGCTCCGTTATAATAATCTTTAGAGGTGAGGTAGCGATATTTTTCTCCCTCGTCTCTAATGCAACTCGCACATGCATAAATCATATTTCTTTTCCGGCGTTTGAATAGATTCTAATCGAAGGAGGTTGTTCGTATGCCGAACCTGCGCCCTGCGCTACGGATTTTTTCGCGGTTTCCGCGATTTCTGCACGCTACGATGCTGCTAACACTAACTTGTACATTGTTCGGCTGTGGCAGCGGAGCACCGTTTTCAATTGAACCGGTCAGCGGTAAAGTGACTTACTCGGACGGCTCGCTGATTCGGGCGGACCGGATCGTTGTACAGTTCGTACCCCAGGGCGTTGAAGCGGTCGGAAAAGACAAGGCAGCCGCGGCCATGGGCGATGTAAACGTGGCCGACGGTACGTTTGCCGGACTGACCACGCAAAACCACAACGACGGAGCCATTGTCGGAAAACACAAGGTCACGGTACAAGCCTTCAGAAAAGGGCCCGGGGGCATAGACGAACCGATTGCGACCGTACCGGCCATCTATGCAAAGGCGAAAACCACTCCGCTGGAAGAGGAAGTCACCTCCAGTACAAATTACTTTGAAATCAAAATAGAAAAGCCACGCTTTTAGGGAGATAGACATGAGTTTTCGTTTTAGAAACCGCGGTTTTACGCTAGTAGAGCTTTTAGTTGTGATTGCCATCATCGGCATCCTCATCGCCTTGTTGCTCCCCGCCGTGCAAGCAGCCCGCGAGGCGGCCCGACGGATGCAATGCAAAAACCACCTCAAACAGCTCGGATTGGCGGTGTTGACCTACGAATCGACGCACAAGACCTTCCCGCCCAGTGCCACCTTCCCAACCATACCAAGTAATATCCAGACGACGACTATTCACTGGCCGAACTGGGTGATACTGGTGCTGCCTTTCTTCGAACAACAGACGCTCTACGATTCCTTCGATTTCACAGTGCCGATTTCCGATCCAATCAACCGCATACCGCGCGGCACGCCCATCGCCGAAATGCTTTGCCCGTCCGACGGCGGTTCGAGTCGCACACCCTTCAGCCGCCCTGCCGAAGGCGACAACTGGGCACGTGGCAACTACGGGGCCAACGGCTCGCTGGGCGGATACATTAACAATAAAAGTAACGTGCGAGCGGCGGCCGGGGTTGGCACACCACTTTGGGACGCCCCCTACAGCCGCGGCGTGATGGGCGTCAATGTCGCCGTCACCATGGCCCAGATCACGGACGGAACCAGTAATACAATCATGCTTGAGGAGCTGCGTGCCGGTCTGGCGGCCGTGGACCGTCGCGGCGTTTGGGCACTCAGCGGACCCGGCTCCAGTAGCCTCTGGATGCACGGCACCGACGATGCGATCGGTCCTAACCCCTGCACCGGCGCCGCCGACAATATTTTGGCCTGCCAAGAGATCGTCGCGGCAGTTGGCGACGGACTGCTCAGAAGCCAATGCATGACATGCTGTAAAACTTGCGTCAATTCTCAAGGAGCGCCGCGCAGCACCCACTCCGACGGCATACACGTATGCATGTGTGACGGCAGCGTCTGCTTCATCAGCAACTTTGTCGATAAGAGCATGGACTGGATACTCGATCCCGGCAATCTCGGCACCTGGCAGCGTCTGAACGCCTCGGGCGACGGAATGCCGATCTCAGAAAATGATTTTTAAAGACTGCCGTGATTCTGTGACCTGATCGCATCCCGCAATCAATTTCAAAAACACGGCCAGCATGACTGCACTTTCTGAAAAAACGGCACTTAGGCCTATATGAAATAGAAAAGATGTGCAGTATTTTCTATTTCATGCGTTTTTTGTGTTGTTGGGGCGACTGCTGCAATCGGGTTAATAATTCAAGACACAAGGAGTGGTTGACCTACTCGGCAGGCAAAAATGGGAAGAGATGCGGATGCTCCGCATCTCTTCTCATTTTTAGGCCTAAGTGCCGTTTTTTCAGAAAGTGCGGAGCATGAAAAAGACCGTTCCAAACGCCATCTACCGTCACGAGTTTACCGTACCCAAGAGCGCGGTAGACCAGAACGGACATGTAAACAACGTCGTCTACGTCCAGTGGATGCAAGATGTAGCGGTTCTGCATTCGCGGGACACGGGAGGAACCGCGGCGATGCACGCGGCCGGGGCAACCTGGGTGGCACGTTCTCACTGGATCGAGTATCTCAGCCCGACATTTGCCGGGGATGAGGTTGTCGCGCTTTCGTGGGTCGTGGACTTCCGGCGCGTGCGATCCATGCGGCGTTACCGTTTTTTTCGCAAAAGCGACAACGTTCTTCTCGCCAAAGGTGAAACCGACTGGGTCTCCGTGGATGCCGATAGCGGGCGCCCTCGTAAAATTCCCCCTCAAGTCGCCAAACTCTTCACTCTTGTACCAGAGAATGAAGAACCGCCGACATTCACAAAGGACTCATAATGAAAAAGATGTCATGCTTTCTGCTGGTCTGCTTCCTCGTCGCGGTTGCCGCTAGCGCCAATGCCGCGAAGAAACCCAACATCGTCTTCATCCTTGCGGATGACATGGGATATTCTGATCTGGGGTGCTACGGCGGAGAGATCGCAACGCCAAACCTGGACCGTTTGGCAGCCAATGGGTTGCGGTTCACGCAGTTCTATAACACCACCCGTTGCTGGCCGACGCGGGGGGCACTCTTGACGGGTTATTACGCCCAACAGATTCATCGAGACGCCCTGCCGGACCTGGGCGGCGGCGGTCGTGGTGTCCGGCAAAATTGGGCGCGGCTGCTGCCCGACTTTCTAAAGCCGTACGGCTATCGCAACTATCACAGCGGCAAGTGGCACATCGACGGCGAGGTGCTCGACGGCGGATTCGACCATTCATTGCACATGAACAATCAGGGCAACTTCTTCACGGCGAAAGGCAATTTTCTCGACGACATCCCCGTGAAACCGGCCGGCGACGAATCGGGATACTACGCCACGACAGCCGTCGTCGATCATGCGATCGGTTGCTTGCGGGAACACGCGGAAAAGTACGCCGATCGACCCTTCTTCCATTACGTCGCGTTCATCGCGCCGCACTTTCCATTGCACGCACTGCCCGAGGACATTGCTCGTTACCGCGACAAATATCTCGAAGGCTGGGACGTAATGCGCCGGCAACGATTTGCCCGCCAACAAGAAATGAATCTGCTTAATACCCCGCTGTCGAAGCTGGAACCCGACGTGAGACCGCCCTATCATTTCCCCGACGCACTTAAGAAACTCGGGCCTGGGGAGATCAACCGCCCGCTGCCATGGAGTGAGCTGACGGATGAGCAGCGCCGGTTTCAAGCAGCGAAGATGGCGATCCACGCCGCCATGGTCGACCGCATGGACCGCGAGATCGGTCGTCTGATCGAGCAACTCAGGGCCATGGGCGTCTACGACAACACGCTGATCTTTTTTGCATCGGACAACGGGGCCAGCGCGGAAATCATGGTGCGTCACGGCGGCCATGACCCGCAAGCCGCACCGGGCAGCGCAGCCACTTATCTTTGCCTGGGACCCGGCTTCTCCAGCGCGTCCAATACGCCGTTTCGCCGCCATAAGACCTGGGTTCACGAAGGAGGGATCAGCACGCCATTGGTGGTTCATTGGCCCGCCGGCATCCAGGCTCGCGGCGAACTAAGGCACACTCCGGCTCACATCATCGACATCGTCCCCACCATTTTGGACGTCGTTGGCATCGAAAAGCCAACTGAATGGGGCGATAAGCCGATCCCACCGGCGCCCGGTCGGAGCCTTGCCCCAGCCTTTCACCAAAACCTCACGGTCGATCGCAATCTCCTATGGTGGCTTCATGAGGGGAACCGAGCCATTCGCGTCGGCGACTGGAAGCTGGTCGCGGCCAAGAATGATTCGTGGGAACTCTACGACCTCAGTAACGACCGTGCCGAATCTCATAACCTGGTCCAAGAGCGACCCGAAAAAGCAAAGGAACTCGAATCGCTGTGGAACCGTGAGCTTAAGGACATAAGTCGCCTGGCAGCCAAGACCGCTCGGAAGCGGAGTCCGAAAAAACGGCCCGCGAAATCCAAGCCCCGTTCGAGATAGAGATGAACGGTCTCAGTGGGCATAAAGACCATGTGGCGGGAAGAATCACTCCCACTACGTAGCGAGTTGAAAAGTCCACTGTTCACCACAACTCTCGACACATCACAGACACACTCTGATTTGCTCAATACTTGCCGACTTCTTGCAATGTCTCCCACATGGCCATGATGTTTTCGGGAGGGACTTCGGCTTGAATATTGTGCACGGTATTGAAAACATACCCGCCGCCGGGCATTAGGGCTTCGACGTTGCGGCGGACGTCTTCACGGACTTCGTCGGGAGTACCGTTGGGGAGGATGTTTTGCGTCTCGACACCGCCACCCCAGAAGGTGATCGAGTCGCCGAAATCGCGTTTAAGTTCCAAGGGGCTCATGCCTTCGGCCGAGATGTGCACCGGGTTGAGGATATCGATACCCATGTCGATGAAACTGGGCAGATATGGACGCACGTTGCCGCAGGAATGGAAGAAAATATAACCCGGCTCGTCGGCTGGACGTTTTTCCACATGCTTCTGTTTGATGAATCCGATCAAATCCCTTAAACGCGGTTCGATCAATGTCTGGTAGGTTTCGAATGAAATCAACTGGCTCTGTTGCGTGCCGTAGTCGTCGTTCTCGACCACGATGTCGATCAGATCGCCGACCTCGTCGAGGATCATGGTCCAATATTCCTTCTTCAGCCGCAGGATATTGTCGAGGATCGTCTCGGCCGTGGTTACATCGGCCAGCATGTCGCAAAGGAAATTCGACATGCCGCGCACCCGCTGGCCCATTTCGAACATGCCGGCGCAGAGGCTCTTGCACATAACAGCCTTGCCGGCCGCGCGATATTCTTGGGCCGTCTCGCGCAAGCCCGTCAGCCGGGCCGGATCGTCGGCCCGCGGCCAGACATAGGCCGCCAGAGCGTCGGCGTCGGCCGTCATGCCGTCGACCGGGAATC
>JAFGTN010000784.1 GCA_016934075.1 Pirellulales bacterium | reverse complement strand
GTGGATCATGCGAATCGCCTTGCCGCTGCACATTTTATAGCCGTTAAAGTCCGAGCCGCCCTTGTAGGTATGATAGACGTCCAAGAGCAGGCAGGCGTCCGGGTGGGCGGCCTCGGTCACGACAAAAGCGGCCTGGCCCAGACGCCCGAGTATTTTGGAATGCCCCCAGGTTTCGAGTTGCGGAGTGACTCCCATTTTACGCCCGACTTCCAGCAAATCTCGATACCAGGCGGCGATTTCCATCAGCCCGTAGTCTTCGTCCGGCTTGACGCCGGCCGGAGGCGCGGCGATGCGCTTGCCGCCGATGGCACGTACAAGCTCCATGTCCTGACGGGCTTGTTCCAGCCCGGCCTTGCGAGCATTCTTGTCAGGATTGATCCAGCGCGCGAATCCGATGGCCGACTCGACCTTGAGACCGCTGTCGGCAATCATTTTTTTCATGTCCGAAAGCGATCCGCCATCCTCGTGATACTTGCGGATGTTGCGGATCCAGGGCTCGATTCCGTCATAGCCGGCCGCGGCGGCGATCTTGACTTCTTCGTCCAGTGGTAATTTTTGCCCGAGAATGGTGGCCGTGTTGAAGCAGAAGGAAAAGGTGCCCTTCCTGCACGACTGCTTCGGGTCTCCGCCCTGAGCGAGCGTGGATCCGCCCAAAACACCGGCGGTCGACGCTACGATCATCTCTCGGCGTGAAATCCTCTCTGAATTATTCGATCTTTTAGCCCGCAACATTCCAGCATTCCTCAGCTAAACTCAAGGATATTTTGCACTTCAGACATACCGCGTCGCTTATATATCAGTATATCCGACAACGATGCCGTGGGCAACGAAGCTGCTTTGTGAGAGAACGGGTAGACATAATGACATTTTCTGAAAAAAAACAGGCCTTCACAATAGGGCAGAAAACACACTTGACCGTTGCACGCCGACATGCGGTGGGATAGGATTCAGGTATGAAGAACCAAACGTACAAGGAACCCCCCCATGAAATCAATCTCAAATAATTGCGCCGCGGCTGCAGTGGGCGTTTTGTTGGTATGGGTGTCGCTCGTCTCGGCCGCCGATACCGCGAGCAAAGACGTCCCACGGGAAAGCTTCACAATCAAGTGCGGTGTTGCCTTCCAGGAACTCAACGACAAATACTGCTGGTTCCACCCACGCGCGGCCGTGATCCCGGCCGGCGTGGCGGGCGACAAGCCGATCGCGATCATGACCCTCCAGCAACACCTGCGAGTTTCCGATTTCTATTCGGGCTTATACACGATGCGCAGCGACGATTTGGGCAAGACCTGGAGCAAGCCGGTGGCGCAGCCTTCGTTGGCATGGATTATCGAGCCCAGTGGAGTGACGATCGCCGTAGCCGACGTCACGCCCGGCTGGCATGGGCCAAGCGGCAAACTGCTGGCGATCGGATGCATGGTCCGCTACAGCAAAAAAGGAGACCAGATTTCCGACGTGAAACGCTGGAGCCAAACGCACTATGCAGTTTTTGATCCTAAAACAAACGTATGGTCGAAATGGAAGCTGCTGGAAATGCCGGCTGATAAAAAGTTCGACTTTTCGCGGAGCGCCTGCGCGCAGTGGATCGTGGAAGACGACGGCACACTGTTGGTGCCGATATACTTTAGTGCCGACAAAGGCCCGGCTTCGGTAACCGTCACCAAATGCAGTTTCGACGGCAACGAGATGAAATACGTCGGACACGGCAACGAGATGAGCTTGAAGGTCGTTCGTGGACTGTGCGAGCCGTCGATCGCCAAATTCCAAGGACGATACTATCTTACTATCCGCAACGATTTGAAAGGCTATGTCACCTCGAGCGAAGACGGCCTGAACTTCAATCCCATCAAGCCCTGGACGTTTGACGACGGCGGCGAGTTAGGCAGCTATAACACGCAACAGCACTGGGTAAATAACGATAAGGGACTGTTCTTGGTCTACACGCGCCGCGGTGCCAACAACGATCATATCGTAAGACATAGGGCACCCCTGTTCATTGCTCAAGTCGACCCGAATCGACTTTGCGTTATTCGAGATACCGAAAAAATTGCCGTGCCCGAGCGGGGCACTACTCTGGGTAACTTCGGCTGCAACCCGGTCAACGCCAGCGAATCCTGGATTACAACGGCCGAGTATATGGACACCACAACGCAGAAGAAACTCGGAGCGAACGGCAGCATCTATGTCAGCCGCGTGATTTTCGGCGACGCGAAGGGAAAGAAATAAAGTGCAATGAGCTATGAGCAGTGAGCTTTGAGCTATCTTCTACCACCACCTTCGGTCGACACTAGACCCACCCAGTGGGCATGTACACCCCCTGGCCTAAATGTGCCTGATTCGGTATCATCACCCGAATGGCAACTCAAAAAAATTCACCACCCAACATCTCGACTGAAGATCCGGAAAAAAGCCCACTCGAGGCACTGATTGTCGACAATGACGAATCTCATGCGCAGGTTGTGGCTGAAAGCCTCCAGCGGGTAGGTTTTGTCTGCCAGGTCGCGGGCTCCGGCCCCCTGGGTGCACAAATGATCGACGAGAACTTGTTCGACGTTATAATTACCGACCTGGTAATGAACGACGTTGATGGCCTGGATATTCTCGCTCGGGCGAAGGCCACGCTGCCCAACTGCGAAGTGATCCTGATGACCGGCCACGGCTCGATACCTTCAGCCGTTTCGGCCATGCAGCAGGGGGCATTTAACTATCTACTGAAACCGTTAAAACTCGACCAACTTCGCGTAATTGCGCAGAGGGCCGGCGAGAGTGCGCGGTTACGGAGCACCAACGTCGAACTGCAACGGCGACTGGATGAGAAGTACGGATTCGAAGGTGTTATCGGCGACAGTCCCAAGATGCGGGCAGTGATCGAACGACTGAGGCGAATCGCGCCCACCAACGCCAGTGTTTTGATTCAGGGCGAGACCGGCACGGGCAAGGAATTGGTGGCGCAATCACTGCACCAGAACAGCCCACGAAAGAACCAACCGTTCGTGGCCCTCAACTGCGCGGCCTTAAGCGAAAATATTCTCGAAAGCGAACTTTTCGGGCATATCAAAGGTGCCTTCACCGATGCCTCGACCGACCGCGTGGGTAAATTCCAATTCGCCCACAACGGCACCATGTTCCTCGACGAAGTGGGCGACATGCCCATGGCCACGCAGATCAAGCTGTTGCGGGTTTTGGAGAACGGCGAAATCACCCGCGTGGGATCCAACGACCCCATCAAAGTCAACGTGCGAGTACTTTCGGCCACCAACCGCAATCTGGAAGAATCCATCGAAAGCGGCGACTTTCGTAGCGATCTCTACCATCGGCTCAAGGTGGTAACGATCCGCTTGCCCAACCTGCACGAGCGTAGTCAAGACATACCCATCCTCGTCGACCATTTCATCAAGCAATTCTCGGCAAGCCATCAAAAACGCATCAAGGGCATGTCGGTTGACGCCCGCAAACGCATTCTGGCGTTCGATTGGCCCGGCAATGTACGTCAGCTTCGCAACGTCATCGAGAGCATGGTAGTAGTCGATTACGACGGACTGCTGGACGTCGACGATTTGCCCGAGGAACTCTCCGACCAGCCGGAACCGGCGACCGAACCGTCGGGCAATTCGCTGGCCACGCTAGTGGGAAAGTCCCTGGAGGATATCGAAAAACTATTCGTCGCTGAAACCCTGCAGGCAACAGCCGGCAACCGCGAAGAAGCGGCCAAGATGCTGGGCATCGGAGAACGAACGCTCTATCGTAAGATCAAGGAGTACGAGTTGTAAAAAGATTCAATGCCCGAATTCTTGCGAATCCGGCTACCACTTGGCAATAAGTCTTACAAAACTGAAATCTCAAACCATCAATGCCCCAAATCCACAAATTATCTCAGAGCCTTATCAACAAGATTGCCGCCGGTGAGGTTATCGAACGGCCGGCCAGTGTTGTCAAGGAACTGATGGAAAACGCCGTGGATTCAGGCGCCACGCGGGTCGACGTTACCGCCGCCGGTGGCGGAGCGGAATTGATACGCGTTGTCGACAACGGTTGCGGCATCGATGCCGACCAATTACCTTTGGCGTTGACTAGTCACGCCACCAGCAAACTGGAATCGGCCGACGATCTATTCTGCATCGACACGATGGGCTTCCGCGGCGAAGCGCTGGCATCCATCGCCGAGGTCAGTTGGCTCCTGATTCGCAGCCGTACCGCCGGCAGCAACGGCGGATCGGAAATAGGTTGCAACGGAGGGACCGTTTCCGAAGTCGTGCCCTGCGGCTGCCCCACGGGCACAACCATCGAAGCGCGAAATCTATTCTTCAATATGCCTGTGCGCCGAAAGGGGCTACGCAATCCGCAAACCGAGTTCGGACATATCAAGGAGGCCTTCATTCGCGTGGCCCTGGCGATGCCACATTTGGATCTCACACTTACAAACGGAAAAAAGACTGTACTCGATCTTTCCAGTTCGGAATCGTGGCAGGAGCGGATCGGCCGGCTTTTCGGCCGCGACCTGTCCGACAATCTGATCTGGGTGGAGAGCGAAGACGGCGATGTGCGGCTGAGCGGCTATGTGGGCCACCCCAGCCACTCGCGCGCAAACAACCACATGCAATACCTCTTCCTCAACGGCCGTTTCATCCGCGACCGTTCTCTGCAACACGCGCTGCGCGAGGCCTATCGCGGGCTGCTGCTGACGAGTCGTTTCCCCGTGGCCTTTTTGAATCTGTCCATGCCGCCGGAAGCAGTCGACGTAAACGTGCATCCAACGAAAATCGAGGTTCGTTTCCAAAACTCCAGCCGCCACTATAGCCAGTTGCTTTCCACATTGCGGACGAAATTCCTTTCCACCGATCTGCACGCGCGAGTGCAATCGGAGGATAACAACGATCCCTCGGGTGCCCTGGATGAAAACCACGCGGGTCGCCTGCGACGTGAATTAGTTGATTGGGCCAAAGGTGAAGTGGCCGAGGTCACCGGCGGCGATGCAAGCGAGACTTACCGCCAGACATCGTTGCCCATGCGGGAGTCGGCAACGGATACTTCGACATCGACATTTTCTGGTGGTTCGTTGGAGCTGAACCGGCTCGATCGAAACTGGGAAGCCGCCGAACGGAGCGATATCGAACGCCCGGCATCGGCCCCATCATCAGCCGCCCCATATCGTTGCGATACGGCCCATCCACGGCTGCACGGACAGCATCCGCATAAAACAGAGCTACCGCAAACGTGCGATAATCCTTACTGTGCCGCCGTGGGCGGTGTTGCCGACACTACCGCCAAGGCGGTGCAGGTGCACAATCGCTATTTGCTGACCGAAAGCGAAGACGGGGTTATGATTATCGACCAGCATGCGTTGCACGAGCGGATTCTTTACGAACAACTCCGTGAGCGCATCACCGCTGGCTCGATGGAAACGCAAAAACTGCTGGTGCCCGAACCGGTCGACCTGACGCCCGGTGAAGCGGCAGCCGCGTTGGAACATCGCGAACTGCTGGCCGGTTTGGGCATGGAAATAGAGCCTTTTGGCGGCGATACGGTTCTGATTTCCGGGTACCCGGCCATGCTGGCCAACATTAACCCCAGCGAGGTATTAAGGGCGCTTATCGAGCAAATTCTCGCGGGTGGGAAAGATATCGAAGCAGTCGACGTGCTCGAAGATCTAATGCAGACAATGGCCTGCAAGGCGGCCGTCAAGGCCGGCGACCGACTTACACCCTCCGAAATCACATCTCTCCTTGAGCAAAGTCATTTAGTCAACGATGCACACCACTGTCCACATGGGCGGCCCGCGGCATTGATTTTTTCACGGGAAGAACTGGACAAGCAGTTCAAGAGAATCTGATGGGGGGTATTAGAATATGGAGGGCAGAAAAAACGGCATCAAGAAGCTAAAATAATTTAAGAAGGTAAGGCTGTAGCCAAGTAGTAGCCGGATTCGCAAGAATTCGGATGTTGCCGGGGTTACAGGGCAAATGGTCCGAATTCTTGCGAATCCGGCTACAAACTGACAACTGAAAACTCAACAACTCCCCAACCCCTTGAAATCCCCATGATATGCGTAAGTATCGGTCGTAGTCGACATCGCCATGTAATGGCGGAACATCGCCACCTCGTTGAAGAAGGCGCCAAGCTGGTCGAATTGCGTCTGGATTACATCCGCGGCGACGTCAACCTCAAAAGGCTCTTGGCCGATCGGCCTTGCCCGGTAATCGTCACCTGCCGTCGCGAAGTCGACGGGGGCAAATGGCAAGGCAACGAGGAACAGCGCATGATGCTGTTGCGCACGGCCATTGCCGAGGGTGTTGAATATGTGGATCTCGAAGAAGACATAGCGGCAACAATCCCCCGTTTCGGTAATACCAAACGGATTATCAGCCTGCATGATTTCCGCAAAACACCCGAAAACCTGACTGCCATCCACGCGCGACTGGCCGCGCTGGACGCCGACGCGGTGAAAATCTGCACGATGGCCAACCACCCGCACGACAATCTGCGTATGTTGCGGCTGGTGCAAAACGCCGAAATTCCGACAGTGGGACTTTGCATGGGCGACATCGGCGCGCCTTCACGAATCCTGGCGGGACGTTTCGGCGCGCCGTTTACATTCGCCACATTCCACCACGAACGTACGTTGGCTCCCGGACAATTCAGCTACGAGCAAATGACGAAGGTGTATCGCTACGATCAGATCGATGCCGACACCGAAGTCTTCGGCGTGATTGCCGATCCCATCGGCCATAGCCTCAGCCCCTTGATCCACAACGCGGCTTTCGCCGAGTTGGGTATGAATCGGGTTTATCTGCCCTTGCGAGTTCCTCGCGAGAGTCTGCCGTCCTTCCTGGACGAAGCCGCCGAGTTCGGCATCAAGGGTCTAAGTGTTACTATTCCCCATAAAGAAGCCGTGCTGGAAAAACTCACCAAGGTGGATGGCGCCGTACAGGGAATCGGCGCCTGCAACACGGTCGTTTTCGACGGCAAGGAACGGCTGGGCTACAATACAGACTACCGCGCGGCCATGGCCAGCCTGGAGGACGCACTGGGCGGTGTAAAAGGCGATCGCTCACCCCTGGATGGAAAATCGGCTCTAGTGCTGGGCGCCGGCGGCGTGGGCAAGGCCATCGCCTATGGACTGATACGCCGCGGTGCCCGGGTAGTCGTCACCGACGGACAGACACAACCGGCGGCGCTTCTGGCCAAAAATCTCGACTGCCACTCCGTAGATTGGATCAAAAGACAAACGGTAAAGGCCGATATCCTCATCAACTGCACGCCGGTGGGAATGCACCCCAACGTCGACGAAAGCCCTTTGGACAAACATCATATGCGTCCCAACATGGTCGTCTTCGACGCAGTTTATAACCCGGAAAGCACACTGTTCATAAAATACGCCCGTTCGCGAAACTGCCGCGTTATCACCGGCGTCGATATGTTCGTCCGCCAGGCGTGCCTGCAGTTCGAACTATTCACCGGCAAGAAAGGACCGGCCGACTTGATGCGAGAAGTGATCCGCAAAACCATCGCGGCGGCAAAGTATTAAAGGTATGAGGTGTGAGGTTTCAGACTTCAGACATAGGACTTAGGACTACAGACTTCAGATTTCAGATGTCAGTTATCAGTTTTCAGTTATCAGTTTTCAGTTTTCAGTTTTCAGTTTTGGGATCATTGATCATTGAGCATTAGACATTGGACATTCTATCATTCTTCATTCATTCCTCATTCTGATTTCGACATTCGACATTCAGTTTCAACACTAACTCCAACATAATCCTTTATAAAATCATGCCCATCACTCTAATTGGCTACCGTGCCACCGGAAAGACCACGCTCGCTCGGTTGTTGTCCGAGCGGCTAGGATGGAATTGGATCGACGCCGACGTGGTGATCGAAAACCGGGCCGGAAAAACCATTGCCGAAATCTTCGCTGAAGACGGAGAGCCGGTTTTTCGCGACCTCGAGGCAGATGTCACTTTGGAGTTATGCATGCAAGATAATCTTGTGCTGGCTGCGGGAGGTGGAGCACCGCTGCGACCGGAAAGCCGCCAGGCAATGCGAGACTCGGGGCACGTAGTCTGGTTGCAAGCCAAGCCCGAGACCGTGCTTGCCAGAATGACGGGCGATGCCACCACGGCCCAACGCCGGCCAGATTTGACAAACAAAAGCGCTCTGGAAGAAATCGTGCATCTTATGGATGAACGCGAGGCGATCTATCGCGAAACCGCGCATATCGAAGTCGATACCGAATCGAAAACGCCCGAGCAACTCGTCGATGAGATTTTTCAGCGTCTGGGACTGTTTGAAAACCAAGAGGGCACGCCGTGAATTTGCTATTGGCAATTCCACTTGGTGGGCGAATGATCCTGCTCTTTGTGTTGGGTGCTTTGCTGGGAGGCCTCGCCAACCTGGCCACCTATAGACTGGCTTGGAACAACCGCTGCATCAGCCCCTGGTCCAAGCCAGATCCCAGATTATCCAAACTGAAAATCCCCGGACGGAATCTTTTCGATCGCGTACCCATCTGGGGTTGGTTGGGGCTGGCGCGCGAGGCGCCGCTGCACGGTCGTGGATTCTGGATCCGACCTATGATGGTCGAATTGTTCTGCGCGTTCGGTCTGGCCTGGCTGTACTATTGGGAAATCGAACGCATGGCCTTGCTACCGGAGGTGTTCCGTCAGCCGGGAAAAATGATTTTTATGCCTATGCTGCATTTACAGTTCGCCGTCCATACACTCATTATGTGGCTGATGCTGGTGGCTTCGTTGATCGACGCCGACGAGAAAACCATACCAGACGAGATCACCGTGCCCGGCACGCTGTTTGCCCTGCTGATAGCCGGTATTTATCCTCTTTCGCTCCTGCCGGTGACAGCACCAGCAGGTATGGCAGCCGCGCCTCCCAAGTTAAGCTTCTTGACCATCACCGCTCCTCTCAAAATGCCCGCGTGGCTGGGCGGTCGCCCGGAGACCGCATCACTGATGATTGGGCTTGGATGCTGTTGGCTTGCCTGCTTCGCACTAATGCATCGCCGCTGGCACGCCCGTTACGGATTGTTGCGCGACTTTGCAATCTTCTGGAAACGGCTGAGTCGCAAACCATCCACCTGGTGGCTATGCGCGTTGGGGCTGCTGGGCTCGGTCGTGATCGCCGCGGTTTGGGCATTCAATGCGACTGCCTGGGAAGGCCTTATCACGGCCCTGGTTGGCATGGCTGCGTCCGCCGGGATAATCTGGGCTATCCGCGTTATCGCCTCGACTGTGATGCGTCGCGAGGCCATGGGATTCGGCGACGTGACGCTGATGGCAATGCTGGGCGCCTTCCTGGGATGGCAGACCTGCTTGATAATTTTGTTTTTCGCGCCTATGTGCGCGCTGGCCGTGGGGCTGGTCGTACTGTTGCTCAAACGCGAACACGAAATCCCCTTCGGGCCGTTCCTTTGCATGTCGGCAACGGCCGTGATCGTGCACTGGGCAACTATATGGGACTGGGCCACACCCAGATTCGAGTTGGGACTGCTGATCCCGGGCGTGGTTCTTGGATGCCTGGTGCTGCTGCCCGTTATGTTGCTTATTTCGCGTGCAATCCGAATAATGGTGGGGCGGATATTCCGCTAATCGAGCTAACGCCCATCAACGCTTCGGCTTGAACACAACCGTGGCAAGCGGTGGCAGCGTCAGCAGCAGCGAAGCTGGTCGGCCGTGGCTGGAATAATCCTCGGCTTCGATGCCCGGATAATTACCCATATTGCTGCCCGTATAATACGCCGAATCGCTGTTGAAGATTTCGTCGTACCACCCCAACCTGGGCACGCCAATGCGATAATTATAACGCGGTACGGGGGTGAAGTTCGCGCAGATAATCGAGAAATCCTCGGGATCTTTTCCTCGTCGCAAGTACGACAAGGTCGAATCCTCGTGGTCGTGACAGTCTATCCATTCAAAACCACCGCCTTCAAAGTCCAATTCGTGCAACGACTTCTCGTTGGCATAGAGGCGATTCAAATCGGCCACGCACTTCTGCAATCCCTGGTGCGATTCCCACTGCATCAGATCCCACTGCAGACTAGTGTCATAGTCCCACTCGTTCCATTGTCCGATTTCGCTTCCCATAAAGAGCAGCTTTTTGCCCGGGTGGGTCCACATGTAACTGTACAACAGCCGCAAATTGGCGAATTTCTGCCACAGATCGCCCGGCATTTTGTCCAGCATCGATCCCTTACCGTGTACAACCTCGTCGTGCGACAACGGCAAGACGAAGTTTTCGTGGAAGGCATATATCAAACTGAAGGTCAGTTCGTCGTGGTGGTACTTGCGGTGTACGGGTTCGTGCCGCATATAGCTGAGTGTATCGTTCATCCAGCCCATGTTCCACTTGAGACTGAATCCCAAACCGCCCAGGTAGGTCGGCTTCGAAACGCCCGGCCATGCCGTCGATTCCTCGGCAATAGTCAATATGCCCGGATACTGTAAGTGCGACTGCTCGTTCAATTGCTTGATGAAGCCGATGGCATCGAGGTTTTCTCGTCCACCATACATATTCGGAATCCATTCGCCTTCCTCGCGACTGTAATCCAAATACAACATGGAAGCCACCGCGTCGACGCGGATACCGTCGATATGGTACTTATCGAACCAGAACAAGGCATTGGAAACCAGGAAGTTGCGTACTTCGTGGCGACCATAGTTGAATACGTGAGTGCCCCATTCCTGGTGCTCACCCTGTCGCGGATCGGAGTGTTCGTACAACGCCGAACCGTCGAACATTCGCAAACCATGACCGTCGCGGGGGAAGTGGCCTGGTACCCAATCCAAAATCACGCCGATGTCGTTCTGATGACACAAGTCGACAAAGTACATGAAATCATGCGGCGTGCCGTAACGGCTTGTGGCCGCGTAGTAACCGACAGTCTGATACCCCCAACTTCCGGAGAAAGGATGCTCGGATACCGGCAAGAGTTCGATGTGGGTGTAGCCCATCTCATTTACATATTCGACCAACTGATGGGCCAGCTCACGATATGTCAACCAACGATATGGATCGTCGCCGGGACGCTTCCAAGATCCCAAATGCACTTCGTAGACCGACATGGGACTGTGCAGCCAGTCTTTCTCCTGACGCTTGACAATCCATTCGTCATCATGCCAGCGATGCCGGTTAAGATCGACCACCATGCCCGCCGTGCGCGGCGGAAGCTCGGCCGCAAACGCCATGGGATCGGTCTTGTCAAAGAAGTGATCGTTATGGCGAATGCGATATTTATACAGCGTGCCCTCACTCAATCCAGGCACGAAGAGTTCCCAAAAACCACTGGGTATGTGTTTCCGCATGGGATGTCGGCGTCCGTCCCAGGCGTTGAAATCGCCCACGAGGCTGACGCTGGTCGCGTTGGGCGCCCAAACGGCAAAATTCACGCCCTCGACACCGTCGATCGTGCGTAGCTGGGCACCGAGCTTGTTATAACAATCCCAATGAGTACCCTCGTTAAGAAGGTGCAGGTCATAGTCGGTCAGTATATGGGGAAATGCGTAGGGATCATGCATGTTCGTCTTCTTTCCGTCTTCTTCGGAGACCCTAATCATATATTTACCGCATCCATTGCCATTGGATTTCGTGCTGATTGCACCGGCCGGACAAATAGCCTCGAAAAGCCCCGCGGGGTGAATGCGACGCATCGGTCGACCGGGATTTTCCTGTCCCCCGATTTCATGGGCACCCTCAACCACCCAGGCTTGTTTCGAATGCGGCAAAAAGGCTCGCACGGCCGTAGCGCGACGCCCGCCCTCTATCACCTCATGCGGTCCCAGCAATTCAAACGGGTTTTCGTGTCTTCCTTCGACCAGTCGTCCAATACTTTCCAATGCCAATGTGGTCCGCACTCCGAGCCTCCTCCTAATGTAAAATGCGAATTAAACCACTAATCCGCATATCCTTGTTCCGCTCACCAGCTTACCCTAACCACCGGAAGCCCGCTAGTATTGACTTGCTGATGATCTTTATTTCCTGTGCCACTATATTTGTTTCGTTGATAGCTATACTCGAACCGCGCGTCTGATTTGGGCGGCGCCATCCAATATTTTCGCGCGAAAACCGGCCAGCCACCGCATAATTACAAAACGCAATAGGTTTTGGCGAGTTTCATGCTCATGCCGCGACATGCTCATCGTCGGCTGAGGCATAACTGTAGCAACCACTTCGGTTTCCGTCGACTTCTCCCAAAAAGTTACAGCGGTCCGGTCATCGCTGGAAGATGGCCGCAACTTATTGGCTGTTTGTGATTTACCATTTGCCCGCTGCGTCGGTGCGGGAACACTATCATGTGGCCCGTCGAACCTCCACACCTGGCACTCCAATTGGTGGAATCGCATGGCTGCGTCCACCCTCTGCCAAAGGTCTTGATTCTTGACCGGCACCATCCTTCCGAACGATTCCCAACGCCATCCGTTGGCTCGCCACTGCTCCAACCCGTAGCGAATCCCCTCGCGGACATAAGCGCTCTCAGTAATTAAAGTCACCCGTGACGGCTGATCCAAGGCTTCCAGGCCTCGCACGACGCAGAGCAATTCAAGTCGCTCGCCACGCACGTCGGGCTCTGTACCACCCGCCTCGAACGTATCCTTTGCCGAGTTTTCGTCGGAAAATGCTCCTGATTGAAGCTTTTTCTGCAACCTGAACCGCCAGCGGCCGGGTTGGTCCTCGGCGTTGGATTCTGAAAACAGTCGGAAATGAGGTGCAGAATGATTCATCGGATCGAGTAACCGCAAACTGGCGTTAACATAGGTTGGCCAGTAAAACTGATACCTATAGTCAAATACTCACGTCAAACCTGTATCGCTGGAATAATAAACAGGCCCATCATATTTACTTATCGGTATATCTTACTCTTATTACCCAGCTTATCCTGATCTATAACATAGTTTATTGGCAGGCCAGCGCGTTAGAATCGGTCGTGTCTAGCAAAACAAAGGCGAAACCACTCACTTCGACTGTTTGACTTACGCGATTTGTCGTTTTTAGTTCCGCCTTTAGGTGGCAAACACCTTGCTAATACGGCTCAAGATTCCCATATTCTGCCTAAAGGCGGGACTACAAACGGAACTCAAACAGTCTGATTGATTGATTCGATGTAGCTGAACTGATATGCTGCACTCTAGACTGCAGGGGGGTGTTGTGGAACCTGCAGATAACAAAAACGACGAAGAAGTGCACCCATGAAAGTGAGTTGTCGGACTGCACTATTGGTAGGTTTGTTTTGGATCTGCCTCACGGCAAACGCCGAGGAGACACTGCAGCCCAAACTGCCAAAGAAATATACGATCCCGGTGATCGACATCTCGGGCGAAACAGCCCGGCGGGTGATCGTGGCCCAGGGAACCGAAGACATCTACCACGGCCACGTCGATACGCTGCTGATGCCCGACGGTAAGACAATCTGGGCCGTATGGACGTACGGTCACGGCGGTCCGTGCGGACCGATTAAGCGAAGTGACGACGGCGGTCTGACCTGGAGCGAATTGATCGATGTACCGGAAAACTGGAAGACGATCAGGAACTGCCCGACCATCCACCGGCTCAACGCCCCGGACGGTCTGGGTGACTATCAGTTTTGAGACTCTGCTTGTGTTTGTGTGTTCAAGCCTGCTTGCGCAGTTGTCGGCGGGCGAAGCGCCTTGGGCGGCTAATAAGCCCATTGTGAAAGTACGTAAGGAAGTATATATACACCATCCCAAAAGCGGCACGGCCGCCATGGTTTCCGTACGGCGGGTGGGTTTGCGAGGAGAACTGGAAGAGTGGCGCACCACGATGGGCACGAGCGACACGCCCAAGAGCCCCCGGCGTCGCTGGTCTTCCGACGAAGGCCGCACCTGGTCGGATTTCGAGCCTATGCCGCCGCTCGTGTTTCATTCGCGAGAGGGCATTGAAGTCG
>JAFGTN010000783.1 GCA_016934075.1 Pirellulales bacterium | reverse complement strand
TCGGGCGTGCAGACCACCACGGCGTCGATTTCCTTATGCATTTTGTCGAGCAGGTTACGGAAATCGCGGAAGCGCTTGGCCTTGGGATATTGTTTGTAGGTGTCCACTGCCCGATTGTCGTCGACGTCACAAAGAGCCACGAAATTCTCGCCCGTCATGCCGGCAATAACACCCCGTGCGCGGCCGCCGCAGCCGATTAATGCAAGGTTGAGTTTCTCGTTGGGCGATTTGCTCTTATTCTTATCGGCCAACGATCGACTGTCGCCGCTGAGCCAGAAACCGGCACCGGCCAGCGCGGCCGTTTTCAAGACATCACGTCGGCTTGTTGACTTCGACAAAGATGATGGTGACGATGTATTAGACATGAAAATTCTCCTGGGATGTTGTTTCTCTTCGCACCGGGCTTGCGGAAGAGGGGGGGTTGTTGTCCGCGATCTTTATGCTAGCCTTTCCCACCATGGAATGCAATTCTGTCTAGCAGCCCATTGAAAAACACAAGCTAGACCTACGAATTCAAGCAAAGCCGGCTTGCCGGGTTTGTTTGATTTATGGCAAGGGGGCGTAAGTTCCTTGTACTGTTGAGGTTATAACTTCGACTACATAAGCCTCACGCAATATAAATCAACCGACGCTACGCAACGCTTCCCTTCCAGATAGGTCTAACTTGTGTTTTTCAACGGGCTGCTGGGGACACGGAAAGACCGGGGGCAAGTGAATCACAGCTAACGGGGGGCATCGAGCATTGGGCAGTGAGAATTGGTCATTGTCAACAACCTCAACAGTTCCATTAAGCACGAATAAGCCAACATGGACAACCAACAAAAACAGCTGGTTTCGGCACTGGTCGCGCGGGAAATCGAGTTGCCCGAAGATCAGGTCGGTCTGCTTACACAGTACTGCCGGTTGCTTTGGGATTGGAACGAGAAAATCAACCTTACGCGGCACACCGACTATCAGATGTTCGTCGACCGCGATGTTGTCGACACGATGGCTCTGGCCGAATTGCTCAACGAAGGTGAACGCGTACTCGACGTCGGCAGCGGCGGTGGTGTGCCCGGCGTTTTGCTGGCCATCATTCGTCCGGATCTGAAAATCACGCTGAGTGAATCCATTGGCAAAAAGGCTCGCGTGTTGGAAGATATCGTCAAGCAACTCGAACTTCCGATAGCGGTAAGAAGCGAGCGAGCCGAGGAAATACTGAAGCGAGATCAGTTCGATACGTTGACCATTCGCGCAGTGGCCCGGCTGAAAAAGCTGCTGACCTGGCTCCGCCCCCACCGCTCGGAATTCGGGCGCATGCTGCTTGTCAAGGGGCCTGCCTGGGTTGAGGAACGAGGCGAATCCCGCCACCACGGGCTGCTCAAGTCCCTGCAGTTACGTCGTTTGCTCTCCTACAAGATCGAGGGTATGGATGCCGAAAGCGTGATCCTGCAAATCTCCCGCGATAACGACCGTGGCGATAAGAAGTCGCCGGTCGCTCGCCCGGTGAAGAAAAAAGTTGCCGCAAAACGGCCCTTCAAAAAGCGGCCGTTTAAAAAGAAGACTTTCAAGAAGCGACCGTCAAGCTAATGTAGCGGGAGTACTTGGCGTCCAAAAGTCATCCGAACGATGACATTTGCAGTGAAAGTCACGATTGCTATAATTAGGGTTGCTTGGGATACCACGGGGGCAACAGAACCAATTTCTTTATCGAGAGAATTTCATGGTCAATTCATCTATGCATCGGCGTGGTTTCACGCTCGTCGAACTCTTGGTAGTGATTGCTATTATTGGCATTTTAATTGCTTTATTGTTGCCCGCCGTCCAAGCGGCCCGCGAGGCGGCCCGACGCATCCAGTGCACCAATAATCTCAAGCAGTTGGGCTTGGCCATGCACAACCACGAATCGGCTATGGGCACGTTTCCATCCGGCGGTTGGGGGTATAGATGGACGGGCGATCCCGATTTCAGCGGCAAGATGCAACCCGGAGGATGGACGTATTCGATTCTCCCCTATATGGAGCAGAATGACATCCATCAATTGGGGAAAGACGACCAACCGCGGGTTATCACATCACTGCAACGTGAAGGTTCGCAGACTCGAGACCAGACTCCCATCCCGGCTTTTAACTGCCCTTCGCGACGTTCCAATAGAGTATATCCCCGGCCCGCGAAACGCTCCTATGCCAACGGTTCAACTTCTTTGGACAAATCGGCAGCGCTGGATTATGCGGCTAACGCGGGAGGAGAAACGCCCGCGTACGATGTGAACTACCGCAGAGGCTATGACTATAACAAGCTGCAATATGAGATTCTCGAGGCCGAGGGAAAGGGACCGGATAAGTTACCGGAGAGGTTTGAGGAAAACGGCATCGTCTATTGCTACAGCCAAATTCGGATTTCCGATATTACCGACGGGACAAACTGCACGTACATGATCGGTGAAAAGTATCTCCAACCCGACTTCTATGCCACCGGCAAGGATGGCGCAGACGATCAGGGGATGTACGAGGCCTGCGGTATCGATACGCTTCGTTGGGGTTATGTTGATGAAATCCAGGGAATAGGATATCCAGCCATGCAGGATACGCCGGGCTACAAAAGCTGGCACATATTCGGCAGTGCACATACCGGCGGCGCCAACTATGTTCTTTGTGACGGTAGCGTGCGGTCGATAAGCTACGAGATCGATGGATTTGTAAACCGGCGTCTGGCCAATCGCCACGACGGCGAGACGATTGATAAAGAAAGTCTCTAGGCAGAAAAGGCGATCTTATTTAAGAAACCTTGATCTCGTTTGAAAGCGGGTTGGCCGAAACATTCATAGCAGCGTGTTGTGCTAGCTGCTTGCAATAGAACGTATCGCAGCGGCCTTCGAGCACTATTCCACTACGATTGACTTTAACGTGCAGGTTACGCACGCCACCTGCAGTTTTTCTCCGCACGGCACTTTCGATCGAGGCCGCCAATCGGTCGGCTTGGGCAACGGTTTCCTGTATCGGGTTGTCTGCCGAGTCATATCGTTGTCTGATTTCGCTAATTCTGTCTTCCATGATTCTTGCGTAATTCTTTTTCTGGACTGCTTCAATGCACGTCACTGTCTGAATAATTTTCGGCCAGATTACCTTCTTACCGCGGCGGGTTGAGTACGATTATTTCGTTAATTACATTAATTTCCCGCGAAACTCCCAAAACAAGTTCCTGCGCCAATTGTTTGTGATAAAACTTAGACACCGATCCAAAAATCACTAAGTTTCCATTGCGTCGTTCGACCTGCAAGTACCGCACGTCATAAACCGAACTCGACAACAACGCAGCCTGAGCCAGGTCACAGGTGTCTGTTTGATCGACTTTCGTCGTATTTACCGGAGCTCCTTCCATGGAATGCAACCTTTTTGCTATGAGCATTAAGCATCAAGGTAAACTTTAAACCTTTCGAGACTAAATATTTAAGATCGCTCCGTCTTGGTGTGATATTGTCGAGCAAATGGAGAATCATTAAACCGCCGAAATATTATCTGTTCGGCAGCCACTTAAACCCGAACGACTAGTCCGCCCTGCCTGCTTTCCGCCGTATTGTCAGTTGAAAGCAATCAAGTGATCCGCTCAACACAATATGCGCGAACGGTATGTTTTTTTGAAGAAGCTCCCCTACACGGATAAATTTTGTCCCGATACCCAATTAAAGTCAACCCCCTTTCTACCAGACTAAACAAAATCATAACCGAATAATTCGTTATCTTCCGGAATGTCTCGACTTTATTGTGGCTAAAATGGGGTGCTAAAATTGAATAGCGGCGATGGGTACTATTTTTGTGTGGATTTTCACACGAATAATTTGCCTAACACAAAAATTTCGTGATGGCCGTGAGTACCTACGTGTCCACTAGCTGAAAAGCAGTTAGATTTTTTCCGTGGACTTCAAATAAGCTATTACTTCATCTGCCAATTCATCGGCCGTTTTCGCGCCGGCATCTAACACTATCTCGGCATTTTCCGGAGCCTCGTAAGGGTCATCGATGCCCGTAAATCCCTTGAGTTCACCCGCGCGAGCTTTTTTGTAAAGACCTTTTGGATCGCGTCTTTCACAAACTTCCAAAGGTGCATCGACATAAATTTCGATGAAGTCTCCTTCGGGCAAAGACTGACGAACACGGTCACGGTCAACTCGATATGGGCTAATAAATGCGGTAATCGCCACTATGCCGGCGCTGCAAAACAAGCCGGCCACTGTGCCGATCCGGCGAATATTTTCTTCGCGGTCTTCGGCCGAAAAACCAAGCCCAAAACGTTTGGCGAAATCATCTCCATGGCGATCTTTGAGCATACCAGGCGCTGCATTAAGTCCATGACGGATATTGTCTCCGTCGAGAACAAAGCTACGTATTCCCGCTTTGTGTAATTTGTGATCGACAATGTTTGCGATTGTGCTCTTGCCACAGGCGCTCAGTCCAGTGAACCATACAACACAACCTTTGTGCCCATTGAGTTGCTCTCGTTCTTCTCTTGAAACGGCATGCTCGTGCCAGTGAACTTCGACATTATGGTCATCTGCCATTTGGAAAATAGCTCCTTTTGGTGGTTTCGATTTTTAGAACGTTAAACTCCACATTGTATGTAAATTAGGCCGACATCACAATGGTTGGCCAAATTATTCAGTTGTCTATTTCTTCCTTATGTGCTTAGCCGATACATATTGAAATCGGGCATGACATTGGGCTCGCCCCACTTGTTTTTGCCAGATATAATTCGCGGGGCTTGTTATCCTGTTGAAAATTGTATGCTCAGCCACGTGGCACGGGTATACTGACCGTGGAGGAACCATGCACGGCCGGGATGACAGTTCAAGGCTTTTCAGCGGGTAAATTGGTGAACGTCGACGGTAGAAAAAGAGGAACGCATGAGCAAGATGGATACCATACCAACATCTTCAGCGACGGGGGGCCTGATGACACCGGCGGGCCTTTCTCCCGAAGATCTTTTTGATAAATGCATGGCGCTGGCCAAAAACCTTTGGTGGAGTTGGCAGCCCGAAGTCATAAACCTTTTTCGCGATCTTGACCCGATTAGATGGCGACAACTGGATCATAATCCCATCGCATTGTTAGCCGAATTCACTCCCGAACGGCTAGACATGCGAGCCGCAGAACTTGTGTTATTTACCAGGATTAACCATGCTTATCGCCGGCTGAAGGAATACGTATCGGAAACCACCGAGTGGGGACACGTACATTGCGGTGTATTGGGATCTAAACCGGTTGCCTATTTTTCGCTTGAGTTCGGTGTACACGAGTCCGTGCCGGTATATTCGGGCGGTTTAGGCGTGCTTTCCGGCGACCATATTAAGTCGGCCAGTGGGCTGGGAGTTCCGCTCGTAGCCATCGGCCTTTTCTATGATCAGGGCTATTTCAAGCAGCATTTGGACATGGATGGATTCCAACAGGAGGAATACATCGATACGAAGGTCGAGAACCTGCCCATGGAACATGCCCGCGGCAAAGACGGCCGCCCGATCATGATCGAGGTCGAAACCCGTGTCGGCAAGCTTTTGATCAAGGTTTGGCTGATACGCGTGGGCCGCATCAAGCTCTATCTGCTGGATAGCGATGTGGAGGGCAACAGCCCCGAGGATCGCGAACTGACTTCACGTCTTTATGGTGGTGATACTCGTACCCGAATCCGGCAGGAGCTGGTTGTCGGCGTGGGTGGAGTTCGAGCCCTAAAGGCCTTGGGAATCGCGCCGGGCGTCTATCATCTTAATGAAGGGCACAGCGCGTTCGCCACACTGGAAGCCATCCGCGAGCGGATGGCCGACGACGGCATGAGCTTCGATGAGGCACTGCGCGAGGTTGCTCAACACACGGTATTCACCACGCATACACCGGTACCCGCCGGGCACGACCGCTTCGACGCCGGGCTGGTGGAAGAACACCTCGGGCCGCTGCGCGACGAACTGGGCATTACCTTCGAGCAACTGATGGGGCTTGGTCGCGTGGAGCCACAAAACCAACATGAAACCTTCTGCATGACAGTGCTGGCCCTGAAGCTTTCGCGACGTGCAAACGCCGTGAGCAATCTTCACGGTTACGTCAGCCGTCGCATGTGGGCACACCTTTGGCCTTGGCGTGTGGAAGAAGAAATTCCCATTGGCCACATTACCAACGGCGTGCACGTTCAGAGTTGGCTGGCATGGCAAATGCAACAGCTTTATGACCGCCACTTCGCGGCCGATTGGATGAAACGTCTGGGCGAACCCGAAGTATGGCAAGGGATCTACGATGTCGATCCGGGCGAACTATGGGAAACGCACCACACGCTGAAAAATTTCCTCCTGGCGTTCGTCAGGCGACGAGTGAGCCGGCAGTGTCGACGCCGGGGCGAGAGCGACGAGGCCGTCGAGGCGGCACGAAACATGCTCGACCCTAATATACTCACGATCGGTTTTGCTAGACGTTTTGCTACGTATAAGCGATCTAATCTATTGCTGAGCAATATGGATCTGTTGGACGAGATGGTCAACGATCCCGCGCGTCCTATGCAGATCATTTTCGCCGGCAAAGCCCATCCGGCCGACGAGCCGGGTAAACGGTTGATCAAAAACATTGCCAACCTGCGCCACGATTCACGTTTCGCCGGAAAGATCGCCTTTGTCGAGGATTACGACATCAACGTATGTCGTCACCTAATACAGGGTGTCGATGTTTGGTTGAACAATCCTCGACGTCCGCTCGAAGCGTCGGGAACCAGTGGACAAAAGGCCGTGCTCAATGGAGCTTTGAACCTGTCGATCCTCGACGGTTGGTGGGCCGAGGGCTACGATGGTTCAAACGGTTTCAGTATCGGTTGCGGGCATCAACACGTCGACGATTCCATCACCGACGTTCGCGACGCCGAGGAACTATATAGGGTATTGCAGGAAGAAGTCATCCCGCTCTACTACAACCAGAACATCGATGGCATACCGCTGGCCTGGGTCAAGCGGATGATGAATTCCATCGGTTCGCTGGCTTGGCGGTTCAGCGCCCACCGCATGGTGGCCGACTACGTTCACCACGCCTACCTGCCGGCTGCCGGCGGAGTAAGTTGTAAGATGCACTTTCCCTAATGGATAAATGCCAAAAGTAAAAGCAGTAAATATCATCCCCGTGCAAGAGATTTGTTCTTTTGCACGGGGGTGTTTTTTTGAACTGCAGGCTGGAACGCGTTCTTATGACAGCTTCGCCAAAAGTTCTTCCACCGCGAGGGTGACATCCCCGGCCGAGGTGATAGCACCTGATACGGCGATCCGGGTGAAACCGGCGGCTATCACACGTTCGACATTCGACGCGTCGATTCCGCCGATGGCGAAAGCCGGCAAGCGGATCCGGGCGGATACGGCTTCGAGCAGTTCGATGCCGGGAAAGTCGTCGAATTGCTTTGTACCAGAGGGAAATGTGGGCCCGACGCCGATATAATCGGCGCCGTCAAGTACTGCACCGCGTGCTTGTTCGAGCGAGTGCGTGGAAACGCCGACCAGGGCGTGGGGGCCGACTATCGAGCGGGCATCTTTCACTGAAAGTTCTCCCTGGCCCACGTGAACGCCGTCGGCGCCAGCCAACGCGGCCAGATCGGGGCGATCGTTCATGATAAATAGCGTATTACAAGCCGAGGTCAAGGCGGCCAACTGCCGCGCACGGGCTAATAGCTGCCGATCGTCGAGGATTTTATCGCGAAGTTGGATAATGTCCACACCGGACTCGATAAGCGCGCGGACCATGGATTCGAATTCCCGCGGTGACGAACGGCCGTCGATCAACACGTATAATTTTGCGGATGCCAGGCGGTGGCGGGCGGTAGTTGTAATCGTGATAGCACGCTGGAGTGTATAGGCCTTGTATCGCAACTGCTTGACGGCGGCCGCCATGCCCGGATCGACCAGCTTGCCGAACTCTTCCAGGCTGCGCAACGATTCCTGCAACCGCACTAAATTCGCGGTGAGCACGTCTTCGAGGCGGCCGCGGGCTTGCTCGGAACGCGTGGTGAGTTGCGTACCGACATCATGTTGTGTTTCACGCGCGACCAGGCGGAGATACGGTGAAATTGGAGAAAGGGCGGCAACCAGGTCGTGGCGTAACTGTTTAAGTTGCTCGGTGAGGTGGGTGTCGTCGAGCACGAAACGGACGTAATCCTCAGCCACCCGCAGGCCCTCGCGAGCACGATTTGCAGCCGCGTCGATTACTCGCAGGGCGCGCAGCGCGGAGCCGGGCGAAAGCTCTTCGTCGAATATTTCTTCGTTCGACGGCTGCCGGACCGATAATTCCGCCAACTCTTCGGGTGTGCGATTGAGAAGTTCGGCAAGCAAATGTCCGTCGATGGAATCTTCCACCGAGAGCGGCTCGATTCCGTCCGGCAGATCGATAGGCTTTGATGAAAATGTCTTGTCCGGCCAACCATAGAGCTGAGCGATTTCCTCTCGGATCGATTGGGGGGCGACGCCTTGATCGCGTAGCCAGCGCCCCAGTTCATGATCGGCGGCTGCCAGAGCGAGCAAAACGTGCTCGGTGGCCAATTCGGGTGTTTGTCCATTCTCCACAAGCCACTGAGTGACAATCTCTAAAGACAATCGCAGATCGGCTGAATACTTGATCCCATCTGCCGAGTTGCCTTCTTTCGATCGTAGTTCGGGCCAGTGCTGGGTAAGCGTTTCTTTTGTGATATTGTGTTTTCGTAGAATCACTGCCGCACGGCATTCCGACTCGGCCAATAGGCCCAAAAGCATGGGCACCGTTTGCAACTCAACGAGGTTGTGTCCGGTCGACCAGCGGGCGGCCTCGGCAATAGCTCGTTCAGTGGCGGGGGTGAATATTACTTGCATATCAGTCAATCTGGCAGAAATATCGCGATGTGACAACAGTGCCGCCCGGCACCCCCCACTGTCGACTGGTTTCGCGTAGGTGAAGTGGATATGATAAACAATGTAAATGGGATATAGGGCAATATTCGAAGGAGTTCTCGGGTTGACACTACGAATCGGGATCGTGCTTATCGGCTTTGGGTGGATTTTATGCGGAAGCCCGGCTTTTTCGGCCAACGAATCCGCCAAGGAAATCATCTCCGTTTTGGATGATACCGGGATTGTTTTGGAAAAAGCCGTCGGAAACGACGGTTCGGTCTTCGACGAGATTGTCTACGCAGTCCGCAGATCGGGCAGCGATCATTGGTACGCCAACTTCGGCTTCTATGCATGTCCCACCCACGAGTATCCCAGCCAGCGAGTAGAAGGCAAGGTTTGCGTGCCGCCGATCTATAAGGAAGGCGGGCGTCTTTGCCGAACGAATCTTCGCACCGGCAAAACCGACGTCCTGATCGATGATCCCAAAGGCACCGTGCGCGATCCGAAGGTCCACTATGACGGCAAGACTATTGTGTTTTCTTACCGAAAAGGCGGCAGACCCTATTTCAACTTGTACGAAATCCAGGCCGACGGGACAGGGCTGAAACAGTTGACCGATGGACGGTTCAACGATATCGAGCCGACATATCTGCCGGACGGAGGCATCATGTTCTGCTCAGACCGCTGTCGCCGCTTCGTCAACTGCTGGCGTACGCCGGTTGCCGTGCTGTACCGCTGTGACGGTGACGGCCGAAATATTCGCATGATTTCCAGTAATATCGAACACGACAATACGCCTTGGGTTCTGCCGGACGGTCGGGTTATGTATATGCGATGGGAATATGTCGACCGCAGTCAAGGAGCTTTTCACCACCTTTGGACGACGAATCCCGACGGAACGTCCCAGATGGTCTACTACGGCAATCAGCGTCCCGGCTACGTGATGATCGACGCCAAGCCCTTGCCGGGATCAAACAAGGTCGTGGCCATATTCTCACCCGGCCACGGTCGACCAGAGCATTGCGGATATGTGACCATCGTCGATCCGAATCTCGGTCCGGACGATCCGGCCGGTACAAGCCGGATTTGTTCGGACGTTGGGCTGCGCGATCCGTATCCGTTGTCGCAATCGAGTTTCCTTGTCGCCAAGGGCGCGGTGATCTACTTATTGAGCAAAGATGGGACTCTGACGCCGCTGTGTCGTCTCGACAAACCGGGATTCGCCCTGCACGAACCGCGTCCATTGTTGCCACGGCCGCGCGAACGCGTGATTTCACCGCGAACCGATCTGCGGCAGAAGACGGGCACCCTGGTTCTGGCCGATATTTATCACGGTCGGAGCATGAAGGGAGTGCAACAAGGTGAAGTCGAAAAGCTACTCGTATTGGAGCAACTGCCCAAGCCGGTCAAT
>JAFGTN010000782.1 GCA_016934075.1 Pirellulales bacterium | reverse complement strand
ATTTCCAAGTTTCCTTGAACTACGTCAAGGCCCAGATCGACACGCTCTTCGTGGCGGGTGTGAATCATGTTATTTTTCACGGCATGGCCTATTCGCCGCGCGATGCCAAGTGGCCCGGCTGGCTATTCTACGCGGCGACCAACTTCGCGCCGTCGAATAGTTTTTGGCGCGATTTGCCGGCACTCAACGCGTACATCGCCCGCGTTCAGTCGTTTTTGCAGGCAGGAAAACCAGCCAATGACGTGTTGGTATATTTCCCTATTTACGATTTGTGGGCACAAGATGTCGGCGCCAAAAACATGCTCCACTATCTTCAGGTCCATAATTCCACGGTCTGGCTGGAGCAGAACCTGCCGGCCACGCACCGGGCGGCAAGGTCGATGTGGGATCGCGGCTACGGTTTCGACTTTATCTCCGACCGGCAGATTCGCAAGCGGCTTTCGGCCACCGATGGTTCGCTGCAAGCTGACGGCGGAAAATACCGGGTGCTGGTCGTGCCCGAATCTAAGATCATACCGCTGGAAACGCTGCGCTCGATTATCGACCTGGCACAAGCGGGAGGTACGGTCGTGTTCCTCAGGGGCTTACCATCCGACGTACCGGGTTTACATGATGCCGAGAAACGTCGCGATGAATTGAAAAAATTGCTCTCCGCGGTCGAACTAAAAGAAACCTCACAAAAAAATATCCACGAGGCTCGCGTCGGCCAAGGACGCGTTTTGGTGGGCGATGATTTGCAGGCCGTGCTGGACGCGGCCAAAGTGCGCCGCGAGCCGATGACCGATCGTGGCCTGAGATTCATTCGACGCATCGATGACGATGGCTGGACATATTTCATCACCAATCCCACCAAAGAATCCCTGGATGGTTGGATTGAGTTGGGGGTGGACGCCAAATCGGTCGCCATATACGACCCTCGCCTGGGTACGCAAGGCACTGCCGCCTTACGAAAAACACGGCAAGCAAGCGAAGTGTATCTGCAACTGGCGCCGGGTGAATCGTGCGTTTTACGGGCATTGAACAAAAAAGTCGCCGGTTCCAAATGGACCTATGTCGCCAAGGATGGAGCCTCGCAGCCGATCTCCGGCACATGGCGGGTCGAGTTCATCGACGGTGGACCGGAATTGCCGAAACCGCTGAGTCTGGAAGAGTTGAAATCTTGGACCGAGCAGAAAGAGCGCCCGGAGTTGGCCACTTTTTCGGGCACGGCCCGCTATACGATCACATTCGAAAAACCGGCAGTCAAAGCCGACGACTGGCTGCTCGATTTAGGGAAGGTATGTGAGAGCGCGCGCGTCAAGCTAAACGGCAAACCACTGGACACATTATTTGCCCGACCGTTCAGTGTTCGCTTGGGCCGGGCTTTGCAAGAGGGCGAAAACCGCCTGGAAATCGAGGTCAGCAACCTCATGGCCAACCGAGTCATCGACATGAGCCGCCGCGGTATAGATTGGCAAAAATACTTTTTCGTCTATATGACCAAACGCCCGCCGCAAAAATGGAAGCCGCTACCCTCGGGATTGCTGGGCCCGGTACAATTGACGCCACTGAGCACAAAGGTAAATCCGGATTAGGGTAAGTCCTTCGTATCAAAGGGATTTCCGTCGCGGCGGTCGCCCAGGCAGTTGAAAATGTGCAGGTCGACCTCAAAGTTGATGAAATGCACGGCGCCGTCACCGAACGCGCAGTTGAAACCACCGGTATGGGCACCGCCGAAAGAATACGCCTTGGTGTCGTCATAGCCGCTCTGGCCCCGGGCCGGGTCGGGCGCGTCGGGCCGGGGCGGGTATCCGGTGCTGCGAATCGTGTCCGGATCCCAGCCGTCGGTCCAACCGCGGTCGTCGTGCCAGTCGCCCGTGGTGTAATGCTTCGTGTTCAACCATTTCTCACCGATCAACATGGTCTTGGAAAGCCCGTCGGTGATGTCGCTGACACGGCATGGTTCGGCATATCGGGCACGTGTAATAATTCCGTAATATTTGCCAATATGTCCCGGTAGAGGGTCCGAGGTGGTACCGCCATACCAGAATTGAGATGTAGCGGTAGTGTCGCGCGCTACGTACGACTGCGGGAAGGGTTGCGGACCGGAGGCGGGATGAGCGCTGGCATAGTCCAGGAGGTAGCGGCCCGACTGTTCGGCCGCCATACGTCGCGAGGGGCAGCAATAATAGCTGACACAAATCGAACCGATGGCCTGTTCCACTTCCGGCGCGGGCATATCGCCACTGCTTCTACTTGGAATTTCATAAATCGCGTCTTGCTCCAAGTACGGCAATATCTGGAACGGCCAGCTCAACATCTGATCGCGCGGCTCCGCGATCCGTCCGCCATTCATGGCAAGATCGGGCCACCAGATTGTTCCGCCGGTGGGAAAATACCTATAGGTATTTTCAAGGTTATGGCATGCCAGTCCGATTTGCTTCAATTGGTTCACGCACTGGGCCCGCCGGGCGGCCTCGCGGGCGGCCTGGACCGCCGGCAGCAGCAAAGCAATCAATATGCCGATAATGGCAATTACCACCAGCAGCTCGACCAGTGTAAAAGCACTGCGTCGAAAACTATCTGAAACATACATATCGGATTCCTCGATTTAGTCCGTTTAGTTCGAGTCGGCTGCCTTTGCATTGGGAACCAGCAGTTTGAAACGCTCTTCGTCGGCTATCTCCACACCACCGTCATCGAAGGCCACATAACGCGTCCCATCGACGCCGTCCTGCTCGTATGCAATTATAACAGCCGAACTACCGGTGATCGGCACGTTGTAGGCAACAACATACGGTTTGCTGTCGCGCGGAGAAACGAACATCTCCTCCAACTTCGCTCGATCATGCCCCCGTCTCACGATAAACTGCTTGAAAATCGCTTCGGAGGGAGGACTTTGCCCGTTGTTCATCGTAATGAATTGCATGTAGTTGACGGCCAGTTGCCGCAAATGCTCGGCCTCTTTGCCCGAGGGCACGTAAGCTTCGGAACCGCAACCGGAAAACGAAACGCAAGTGACGAGGCAAAACAGACAACGCCACATCCACGATAAAGTGGAAAACCCTATGGTTTCGAATCTGGTTCGCTGGAACACGCGGAAATCTCCTGATTTGGGAGGCCTTCGGTAGGCTCACGCCGGTAACATCGGCGTATAACATCCTACCCCCCATGATATTGCATTCACGTAATGTTGTCACTCATGTTTTGCGTAAAATGCTTGCAGATTTTGCCGCCAAAAGGCGGTTCTACAAACGGAACTCAAACAGTCGAATTGAAAAAGTTGACAAATCCGTCCAATAGTGTATGCTATAGCCTATTCAGATAATCCTATAGGATTTTTTAGGCCATGGACACAGTCAGTAAATCCAAAGTATACAAGTACTTAAGGCAGAGGTTGATTGATGGAACCTACCTGCCTGGCAGTCGCCTCTCCGCGGCCGGACTGGCTCGCGAGATCGGCACGAGCCATATTCCCGTCCGCGAAGCGCTCAGTCGGCTACAGAGTGAAGGGTTGGTTGAGCAGAAGCCCAAACGTGGTGCTTTCGTGCGACGACTCCGCCGCCGGGAACTTGTCGAGTTGATCGAGTTCCGCAAGGTAATCGAATGCAACGCAGTCGCGCAGGCCGCGCAACGCATCACCGACAAGGAACTTGTCGAGTTGGGAAAACATATCGACATCATGCGGAAACTTTGGGTCAAACGCGACAAATCGGGATTAGAGACCGAGCGTAAGCGGCTAGATTGGCTCGGTCGTATTGTGCCCGCGGATATGGGTTTCCATATGGGAATACTGCACGCGGCGGGCAATCAGTATGCCATCAAGGCCCTGGGCGAGGCAAACGTGATGACTCGCATGTTTGGTCGCCGCTCGGACGTGCCCGCCGATTGGGACGACCGATCTAATCAATGGAATAACTTCGAGGTTCACGTCGAGATACTCCAAGCCTTGCGGCAACACGATCCCAAAGCCGCGCGGCGGGCCATGGCCATGCATATGAAACGGGCCGGCAATAATGCGCTAAACCGATTCGATTGGCTGAACGATCAAGGCAATCTCCGCATGCCCTCGGCCGAGGAACTGCCCGAGTCGCTCGTCGACGAGATATCGGAAATGGAACACGGCAAGAAAAAGCAATAACAGGATTTCATGTGATATGCGCCATGAAAATAAAAAAATAAACGTCGCGATACTTCTTTGTTATCTCGCCACGACTTTCGCCTTGTCGGGTTGTTCCGATAACGGCCGCCAGGCACTGAGCGGTACAGTCACGCTCGACGGCCAACCCATAGGCGGGACTATCAGTATCGATCCCATGGGCGAAACCAGGGGCCCGAGCACCGGCGGCGCGATCCGCGATGGCAAATTCAGCATGGATAAATCCATCGGTCTTCTGCCAGGCACTTACAAGGTTACCATTTACAGCACCCGCAATACCGGACGTATCGTGGAAGAGGGTGGATTGCGCGTAGCCGAACTGAAACCGATCCGTTTCAACGAAGAAGGTTCCCTTGAAATAACTGTCAAGGCCGGAGGGGATAACAAATTCGATATACAATTAACTTCCCTCAAAGAACCCAAAAAATAAACATCGATGCAATCGAAATGGCACATATTCGAAATAATCACGGCCGACACGCCTTCACCCTGGTTGAACTGCTCGTGGTGATCGCGATCATCGGCATCCTCATCGCGCTCTTGCTTCCGGCCGTGCAAGCCGCGCGAGAGGCGGCAAGACGAGTAACCTGCACTTCTTACATGAAACAATGCGGCGTCGCCATGCACGCCTATCACGATGCATATAAGCAATTTCCCTTGGGCTCGGTTTCGGGGAACCCCAGCGGCTTCGGTTATCCACAATGGCCGACCATCCACTACTTCCTCCTGCCATATATAGAGCAGGTGGCACTGTATGACAGAATGTCGGAATTATATGCATACTATCCGGACCATCAACCCGACATCAGTTATTGGCTGCGTGTTGCCGACAAACCGATTGCCGTATATTTATGCCCCAGCGACGGAAGAAGCCAATTGGTAGCCAACCTGCTCTTCAAATCGAATTATTACGGGATATTTTCCGGCATCAACGAGGGAGAAACTCACGCTGAAGGAGTTGGTGGTCTCGACAGATCACGCATGGCCGCTTTTGGAATAAACCGCGGCGCAGCCATACGAGACTTTACCGACGGCACAAGCCACTCGCTCTTGATGGCAGAATATCTCACCGGCCACGGCGGCAATAACCTGGAGGATGCGCGTGGACAGCTTTGGACGGATCGAGCCGGCCACAGATTCCTTCACGTCGCTTATCCGCCCAACACGCCCGTTCCCGACAACCTTTTGAACTATCCCGCATTTTGCGGACCAAACGGAGAAAATAACTATCCCGAAGACAATCTCCCCTGCGTGCCCGGCAACACGAATCAAAATTTTGCCAGCTCGCGCAGCCGGCACCCGGGCGGCGTAAACGCCTTGCGGGCGGACGGAAGCGTAGCTTTCTATGAGAATGAAATCGAGCGAACCGTCTGGCAAAACCTGGGGTGGATTCAAAACGGGCAGTAAAAACATCTAAGCCATCGGCTTGCATTTACACAATTTATCCCACCCCTACCACGACTCCCCTGACAACTCCTTCACAAACCAAGGAGCAATCGGTTATGAAATCCCGCGAAAGGGCATTAGCCACATTGAACCACGAACAACCGGATGATCGCCCCTGCATCGACTTCGGCGGGTCGCTGGCCACGGGCGTTAGCGCCGTTGTTTACGACGAGGCTAAAAAGCTCTTGGGCTACGACACGGTGACCACCGTCGAGGATATTATCGCCCAGAACGCCATGATCGAGCCCTTTATGCTAGACGAAATGGGCGGCGATTTCGTTCTCCTGCGCTGCTACGCGCCGTCGCTGGGCATCCCGGTTGAAGGCTTCAAACCTTCAAGAATGACAAACGGAAAAGAATGCATGCAGCCAGAACTCTATAATCCCGTTGAAAACGAGCAGGGAGACCTGGAGCTTTACGGGATGCCACGTCACATAGACTGCATCCATCCACGCCGCAAGGACGACAGCAACGACTCGTATTGCAGCACGGTAATTTGCCGCTGCCCGAAGGGTTTCCATTCGTACGCGCGTGCTTACCATCCCATGACGAATGTAGCGACAATAGAAGAACTCGACGAATACGTCTTCCCGGAAATGACTCAACCCGCCTACGATTATTATGCCCGCGAGGCCAGACGTCTGAGAGAATCGACAGACAGGGCTGTCGCCGGATTATTCTTTGGCAACGTCTTTGAAATGGGACAGCTCTATTGGGGATACGGTCCTTTTCTTACGAATATGGGTATCGAAAAGGACCTCGTAATGGAGTTTATGGAGCGACGCACCGAGTGCTACATGCGAGATCTGAAGAAGTACCTGGAAGCCGCGGGGCAATATCTCGACGTGATTCAGTTCAACGACGATCTTGGTACCCAACAATCGCTCTTGATTTCCAAGAAAATGTACCGCGAAATGGTCAAGCCCTTCCACAAGAAGATGTTCGGTTATGTACGAGACAACTATCCGGACATCAAAGTCTTCTTCCACTCCTGCGGCGCGGTCTTCGACATGATACCGGAAATGATCGACTGCGGTGTGCAGATTCTCAATCCCGTGCAGATCACCGCCGAAGGCATGCACCCGCACAAGCTCAAAAAGGAATTCGGTAAAGACCTTGTATTCTGGGGCGGCGGCGTCGACACGCAAAAAGTCCTCTGTCGGGCAACGCCCGAGGAAGTCGCCAACAACGTCAAAGAGATGCTTGACATATTCTCTCCCGGCGGCGGATACGTCTTCAGTCAGGTACACTGTGTAGAAGCAAGTGTACCAGCACAGAATTTGATTACGTGTTTCCAAACCGCGAAGGGCTATCGGCATAGGAATTGAATGGGCAGAAGGGAATAATGGCGAATGTCGAAACCAGAATGAAGAATGAATTAGGAAGGACGAATGTCCAATATCAAATGCCCGGTGATCAATGCTCGAGTTTGAAGCATTACGTCTTATGTCTTATGTCCGATATCTGAAAACTGATAACTAACAACCCTACCTGATCCACCCTAGAGCCAATATCATGCACATCCCGCCACCCAATTCCCGATTTTCCTGCCTGCCGATCTTGCTTTGTATTTTATGTGTACTGAACATTTCCGACTCCTCGGCCGCCACTGTCCATCCCGACGAGATGTCACAGACGCGTCGCTGGGCCGCGGCGAAATTTGAAGGTGTCAGCAAGCAACCACAAAAAAAGTCTGGGCTGAACGCGCTTTTCAACCACGGTCCGGTACTGAAAAACACAAGGCTCGGCAAGCCGCTTAACATTAACGGCATGGAATTCCGCCGAGGTCTTTTCTGCCACGCGCCCAGCAAAATCATCGTTCGACTGCCGTCACCGAGCAAACAGTTCTCTGCCATCGTCGGAGTGGATAGCAACTACATGACAAAGGACGGACGCGGAAGCGTAATACTCTCCGTGAAGGTTGGCAATAAAGAACTTTTTCACTCGGAAATCATGCGCGAAGGCATGAAGGCCGTGCCGGTCGAGGTTAACCTGGATGGCGCCGACGAGTTCGTTTTGGAAATCACGGACGGCGGCGACGGGATCAGTTGCGATCAGACCGACTGGGCCGACGCCCGTGTTGTTCTGGCCGACGGCAAAACCATATGGCTGGACGATATGCCGCTTGTCGAACAGAAAAGCGTTCCATACACGACAGATCCGCCTTTCTCATTCACCTACGGTGGCCAACAATCAAGTGAATTATTGAAGCAGTGGAAATGCAACCGCCAGAGCCGCAAACTCGATGACAAGCGGACCGAGCACACCATTACCTGGACCGATCCCAAGACCGGTTTGACGGTCCGCCAGGTGGCCGTCGAGTATCTCGATTTCCCCACGGTCGAATGGACGCTGTATTTCAAAAACACGGGCAAGCAGGACACGCCCATTCTGAAATCCATCCAGGCCCTGGACACGCTTTTCCAACGCGGCATGGCCGGCGAGTTCGTCTTACACCACCTACGCGGTGATCTTTGCACGGCCGACAGCTTCGAGCCGCTTACTGCTACGCTCGCTCCGAAAACCACACAACGGTTCGCCCCCTCCGGCGGTCGTCCGACCAATGGACAATGGCCCT
>JAFGTN010000781.1 GCA_016934075.1 Pirellulales bacterium | reverse complement strand
CGTGCAGGCCGCGCGGGAAGCGGCGCGGCGGATGCAGTGCTCCAACAACCTCAAACAGATCGGTCTGGGTGTTCACAGTTTCCACGATGCCCGCAATGTCATACCGCCGGCCTACTTGACCGGCCGGGGACACGCCAGTTGGTTCGTGCTGATAATGCCGTATCTCGAGCAAGCCACACTGTTCGACGACGAGTTTGAAAATATGTCGTATTACGGGCTACCCGAAGAGGTGGTGCAGAACAATTGCCCCATATACTTGTGCCCCTCGCACCGCAGCGCGCCGGCACTAAGTATCCAAGAACCGCCGGGCCGCTCCAATCTTTACGGCAACCGGCACGGCGCCTTGACGGATTATGCCATCAACGCCGGCGACGGATATGGCAGTATATGGGGATTGGACTACAACGGCATCTCGCGGGCAACACACACTTTCGACGGAATCACGGAATATAACGGCATACTCAATGGCAGCGATCCGACTTGGACATACACGGGTTGGAAATCCTACACCAGCTTCAGAGACGTCACTGACGGATTGAGCCACACCTTGCTCGCGGGTGAGAAGCACATACCACCGGGCGGCGAAGGGCTCTACAACTACGGCGACAGCTCTTATTACAACGACGACTACAGCCGAAGTATCGGACGCTTGGCCGGGCCCTTATACCCTTTGGCGCTTTCGCCGGATGATCCCACCATCGCCGACGTCAACCGCATGCACCACTTCGGCAGCTTTCACAGCGGAGGTATTTGTAACTTTGTAATGGCCGATGGCAGTGTAACCAGCTTGACGGCATCCATCAACACGACATTGCTGGGATACCTGGCCAATCGGCACGACGGGGCGACGGTTTCACAATCGGATTTAGAATAACCGGATTATTCTGGATCTTCAAAAATTGAACACAGCGATGGGAGAGCAAAGCTCCTGCTGAGTCGACATCGGCTCAGCGGGAGCTCTCACCCTCCCCAGTAATTTTTATACCAATTCCTGAACACCACCAGGATTATTAGCGACGCTTTGCAGGCCGATCGATTTTGATGGTCAGGTCGTTATCCCCCTTCTTCACATCGACCGTAAGACCAGAGGTATCGAAGCTCATGAAGCGAGGATCGACGAGCCTTGCGGTCGCCGAAGGCGGTGTAAAGTCGGTGGCGGGCGCCGACTCGCGAACCATAACTATATGCTTGCCGGCCACCGCGCCGTCGTTGGGCTCGAAAGTTGTCATTTCGAATGTGCCGTCCGGCCCGATCAAACCCCGCGCGTTGTACACTTTTTCGCCTTGGCCGGTGGATTGAAACATGATAGACCCGCCGGATAACGGTGAACCGTCGGGAAAAACGACCTTGCCCTTGGTCGTATATGTCTCCGGACGCCCCGATCCGCAGGCACAATAAAGCGGCACAAGCAAAACCAACAACAGTACGCCCGCCCTTGGATAATAGCGTTGCATGACAATCCATCCTCGCTAAGACAAAAGAAATGTTCCCTACGGCGACAATGCCTTGACCTTCGACATTCTAGTGCCTGATGCGAAAAAAACAACCGTTACCTGGTACTCCGCAGAAATTTAGAGTATGTAGAGTGGGGAATGTCGAATGTCGGAATCAGAATGAGGAAAGAATAACCAAGTCCAAATGACCAATGTTCAATGATCAATACTCAAATCTTAGGCTGGACCATAATCCGGTATCGGCCCCAATTCTTATGTCCTAAGTCTTATGTCTTATATCTCACAACTGACTACTGAAAACTGACCACTGAAACTCACATAAACCACACCTTGTAATAAAATGAAAAAACATATCATCCTCGCGGGCATGACGTTTGCTGTCGTGGCCGTTTGTTGTGCATCGAATGTCTTTGCGGACGACAATCATTCTGGTGAACTGCTCTACAACGGCATCCGCCTGCCCGAACAATGGCCGCCTCAAATAGAAAAACTCGACGGCCAACCGATGCGCGTGCCCTATTTGCAATCGCCGCCGAAGGTGATTCCGATCGACGTGGGTCGACAGCTATTCGTCGACGATTTCCTTGTCGAAACCACAACGCTCCGGCGCACTTGGCACCGGCCCGAGTTCTACGAGGGAAATCCCATCCTCAAACCCGAAAAGCCATGGGAAAAGACGGGCCGCGGCCCAATGGCCCTACCGCACAGCGGGGGCGTCTGCTTCGATCCCACGGACCGGCTCTTTAAACTCTGGTACATAACCGGCTATCAACAGGGCGTGGGACTGGTTTATTCCAAAGACGGACTGCACTGGAAACGTCCAACCTTCGATCACATCGAAGCCGGTACGAACATGGTCTCCGACAGCGGCTCGCGCGGCTCGACGATTTGGATGGATCTGCAGACCAAGGACCCCAAAAAACGCTTCGTGCAGTTCTCCAGCCGTCCGGGCTGCGTGTGGTTCTCCGAAGAGGGCATACATTGGGGCAAGCAAATCAAAATAGCCGGACCTATGTACGACCGCACAACCTTGTTCTGGAATCCCTTCCGCAAGGTATGGGTTTACAGCATTAAGGGCACCGATCAAAAACTAGGCCGTGTGCGCCGCTATTGGGAAACGCCCAAGCTGGTGGGCCATAAAAAGTCTACGTGGCAAAAACGCGAGGATCCCACCTTCTGGACCAGCGCCGATTCGGCCGACCCGCCCCATAAGCATTTTCGCATCCCCTGCCAGCTCTACGACCTGGATTGCGTGGCCTATGAAAGCCTCTTACTGGGTTCTTTCATCATCTGGCGCGGCGACTATCGCAAGGACTCCAAAACCGAAGAGGCTCACCGGCTCAATCGCCTGGGCCGTCCCAAGCAAAACAGCGCGTGCATGGGCTACAGCCGTGACGGCTTCCACTGGCACCGTCCGGACCGTCGACCCTTCCTGCCCAAATCCGATACGCCGGGCGACTGGAATTGGGGCAACTCGCAAACCGCCTGCATGAGCCCCTTGGTCGTGGGCGATAAACTATATTTCTACGTGGCGGGCCGCGGGGGACTGAAATACCCGGGCAATACCTACCAGGACGCCGGCGGCTCGACCGGTGTGGCCTTCCTCCGCCGCGACGGATTCGCATCCATGGACACCGACGGGAAACCGGGAGAGTTGACAACGCGACCCGTGCGTTTCAACGGCAAACACCCGTTTGTAAACGCCGACACAAAGGGCGGATCGCTGACGGTGGAAATCCTCGACTACGACAATCGCGTGATCGAACCTTTTACTCGATCCAACTGCATTCCGGTCCGTGGCGACAGCACGCTCGCGGCCGTGCGATGGAAGGGGGCCGAGGATCTCTCGGCACTGCAAGACAAACCCGTACGCTTCCGCTTCCATCTCGATAAAGGATCGCTATACTCCTTCTGGGTCAGCCCCTCGACAAACGGCGCCAGCCACGGCTACGTGGCCGGTGGAGGGCCGGGCTTCGACGGACCGACCGATACGGTTGGAAAACAAGGTTATGAAAAATCGAAACAGCTAAACTCGGGCAACGGAGATAGCAGTTCTCAAGGCAACGCCGCCAAAACAATGGTGCACTTCGTGTCGGAGACAAAGAAGACGACAAAGCCCGACAAGCCCGTCCCCAAGAAGTCGGATGAGATGGACCTTGAAGAGAAAAGCATCTTCCCGACAAAGTCGATGAAGTTCGGCAAGCGGCGTTTCTGCTACGTCGACGAGGGCAAAGGCGACCGCGTGCTCCTGCTGATACGCGGCACCCGTTTCTGCGAGAAGAAGTGGGACAAACAGATTCCCGCCTTTGTTAAGGCCGGCTATCGCGTCATCAGCCCCTATCGCGCGGGCACCGGCGGCAGCGACTACGTGGACTTCGTATCCGCCACCACGCTTGCCCAGGACATGTATTCCCTGCTGGATTGCCTGGATATCCGGAAGTTTGTAGTAGTCGGGCACTGCGGCGGCGCGCGAGTGGCGTGGCAGATGTATCTCATGAGGCCCTTCGCAATCGAGGCGTTTATCAACTTCGACAGCGGACTGTTCGGCAAGCTCAAGCCCAGAAAGCCGTACGTCGAGCGAATGGACCCCGAGACTCGCGTCATGTACGAGAGGAACAAGGAAACCCTAGCCAAGGTCGATCGGCTATGGGACTACCCCAGCGACTACAACACCAAGAGGATGCTGCGCAACCAGGCCTGGGGCAAGAAATACGCCAAGCATTGTAGCCGTACGAGCCGTCAACCCGACGAGCGGAACCTAGAGCCCCGGCGCCCGTACTACTGCCACGTGCCCGTGCTGTCCATCACCTGCGGGCGTGGACGCATACGCCAAGACGATCCGGAGGCGGTGAAAATGGAAGAGAAATACCGCAAGACAGCCAAGAGCTTCAAGTTCGTCGTGATAACCAATTCCGGGCACTACCCCAACCAGGAGCAGCCAGAACTATTCAATAAGACAATCTTGGACTTCCTGGCCACACTGCCGCCGAAAAAGTAGCACTCGGGCCCAAAGCAACCGACCGGCATCGTAACGTTGTCGGCAGAGACCCGGTATGTGACGGACCGACCGATACGGTTGGAGTGAAAGCCTATGAGAAATGATCAATGTCCAATGATCAGATCAAACATGGATAAAAGACATGGAAACATTTAACTTATTTTTTCTAATTCCACGGCGTTTGCTTGTGGGGATGGTGCTATGCCTTTTTGTTTGCACTTCGGCTTTGGCCGAGCGCAAGGCGATTGATATTCGTGAGTTTGGCGCCCAGCCGGGCGAGAAGACACCATGCACCAAAGCGATCCAGAAGGCAATTGATAAGTGTTCCCGGCAAGGCGGCGGAACAGTATATCTGCCGCCGGGTAACTGGCTCTCCGGTACGATTTTTCTGAAAAGCCATGTCACGCTTTGGCTTGAGAACGGTTCCACGCTTACCGGTAGCAAGGATCTGAAGGACTATCAACTCCATCGTCCCAAGATCCGCTCGCACACGGACAAATATGTCAATCGTAGTCTCATCGCCGGAGAAGACCTGGAAAACATTGCCATCCGTGGGCGTGGGCGCATCTACGGCAGCGGTGAAGCGTTCCCCAAACGGGATTACCTTACGCGGCCTTTCGTCATTCGCTTGATAAACTGCCGCGATGTACTCGTCGAAGGCATCACACTCGAAAATTCACCCATGTGGATGCAGTTGTACTTGGCCTGCGAGCGGCTTATGGTTCGCGGCATTCGGGTTGATAATCACACCTCTTTCAACAACGATGGGTTGAACATCGATAGCTGTCGCGACGTGTGTGTCTCCGACTGCATCATCGATTCCGACGACGATGCGATAGCTATAAAAAGTTCGTGCGAGCGCCCCTGCGAAAACGTGGTAATCACCAACTGTGTGCTAAGCAGTAAGAACAATGGCATCAAGATGGGCACCGAGTCGCATGGGGGGTTCAAAAATATCAACATCACGAATTGCACAATTCATGCTTCACCCGTGCGAAAATCCTCGGCCATTCCTGGCATTCCCGGCGGCCGGGTCGAAAGGGGAATCATCCTGCTTGTGTACGACGGCGGAACAATGGACGGCATCAATATTTCTAACATTACCATGGATGGAGTTTATACTCCCATTGGTCTCGGTCTAAGGACTGCCCACCGGCCATACGAGAAAAACATGCCTAAAAAACCCATTGGAACCTTCCGCAACATTATTATCAGCAATATCGTTGGCACCAGACTGGGAAAGCGAGGCTGTCATATTTCAGGATTGCCTGAGCACCCGATCGAAAATATTTTGCTCTCCAATGTCAAGCTGACCTTTGACGGCGGAGGAACCCAAGATGATGCTGACAAAAAGATCCGCGACAGTACAGGCCGCTTGCCCGGCGCCCCGGAGTCTGGTTCTCAGTATAGTCCTCTGCCGGGCTATGGGTTTTACATCCGTCACGTCAAGGGCCTTACGCTGCGAGACGTCCAATTGTGTACCGAAGAGCTCGACCTGCGGCCGGCATTGGCATGCGACTATGTCGAGAACCTGCGCATCGACAACCTGGACGCCAAGGTCTGGCCCGACGTGGTTGCAATGATCCGCATGCTCCAGGTCCAAGACGCCTTGATTTGTGGTTGCCGACCCCCGTCCGCGATCGAATCATTTCTAAGGCTTCAAGGCAAAGCCACTCGCGACATCGTCTTGGCGGCAAACGACTTCGGCAAGGTTAGGAAGATTGCCGACCAGACAACGGAAGTCTCCACTGATGCCCTTACTCAAATCGGCAATAAGATTCCCAAGAAGAAGTGATCAAAATGACAAATCGCGAACGTATTCTAGCGGTCCTAGACAGTCGTACCCCGGATCGCATTGCCTGGATTCCACGTCTGGATATCTGGTACGAGGCTAACAAGATGTCCGGCACCTTACCACCGGAGTATCGGGACCTGAATCTGCGCCAGGTTGAACTCGACGTGTTCGGCGGCACGGCCGCCCGCAAGGGCCGCATTTGGCAAGTCGAACACGACGGCGTCGAAATCAGCCAAAATGAACACAACGGCTACCGGCAAATGGAATACGTTACGCCCGTGGGCACCGTCGGTACCGAGTTCCGCCGCGATAAACAATCTGGTCAGGGCATGCGCGAAATGCAGGTGGGATTCATGCTCAAGCGGGCGGAAGATTATCCGGTGGTACAATACATCGTCGAGCATACTCGATACGTACCCGCCTTCGAAGAGTACGAGCAATACGAACGCGAAATCGGCGACGACGGCTATCCCATGATAATCGCGGGCGATTGTCCGTTTCACTATTGGATGCAACAACTGGCGGGCTACGACAACGCCTTTTTCCATCTCCAAGACCACGCGGCCGCGGTCGAGCGGCTGGTCGACGCGATCACCGACCACTACCGCTCCACTATCTGGCGACACATGCAGGACTCGCCGGCACGGCTCCTGCAACACGGCATCCATTTCTCCACGCAAATGACACCGCCGCCGTTGTTCGAACAACACATCGTACCTTACTACCAGGAGTTGACCCCGCTGCTCCGCGAGCGCAACAAGGTAGTGGCCTTGCACGCCGACTCCGACTTGAGTGGATTGTTGCCGCACATTGAACGAGCCGGTTTCGGCATGGTCGAATGCCTGGCCACCAGCCCCCTGGTGCCCTTGACCCTGGCCCAAGCCCGCGAAGCCTGGGGCAACCGCGTAATAATCTGGGGTGGCGTGCCCTCGACAATTCTCGAAGAACCCTACACCGACGAGCAGTTCGAACAATACATGCAAGACATCCTGGCCACGGTCTCCTCCGAGCCGAACCCCGGCGAAGCCTTCATCCTGGGCATCTCCGACAACGCCATGCCCAATTCCAAAATAGAACGCATCCGCCGAGTGGGTGAGATGCTGTCGGGAGTTTAAAAACAGTCGCGGATTATTGATGAATCATCCGGCCTAAGAACGTGTTTTGAAATGGGTGCCACTGCTGGCTTGCCCAGCAGTGTTTTATTGGGTCAAGCTACTCCACACTGCTGGACAAGCCAGCAGTGGCACCCATGCTAGGTCCACAGCCATTTTCAAAACACGTTCTAACACCCAATCGGCCAGCAGCGGCCCTTGTTCCACACCAGCTTTGAAATGGCACCGTCATAAAGACGTTCGACCAATCCCTCGCTCAGTACCTCGCGCGTCGGACCGGAACTCATCACGCACCCACCGTCCAGTACCAACGTGCTTGTAAACGCGGGCATAACTTCTTCGATATGATGCGTTACGAGAACCAGCGTCGGAGCGTCGGGCGTCTCGGCTAGTTGCTCGACCGCCGCGAGAAACGACTCTCGCGAGGCCGGATCGAGCCCGGCGCAAGGCTCGTCGAGAATCATCAACATCGGCCAGGCCATGCATGCCCGGGCCAGCAACGTCTTTTGCCGTTCGCCTTGCGAGAGCACGCCGAAAGGCCGCCGCTCAAGATCGGCGATACCGAACCGCTCCATCATTTCCTTCGCTTCGCCGTATTCGTCCGACGAGGGCCGCTCGCCACATAGCCGAAACAGTCCCAAGCTGGCATACCGCCCGGAAACGACCGTGTCGACGGCCGCTTCTCGCGGCGGAATCTGTTCGCCCAACGTCGAAGTTACCCAACCGATGCTGCGTCGCAGCGCCCGCAGGTCCAACAATTCAACCCCCTCGCGCAACACCCGTCCGCCCGCATTAGGCCAGATATATCCACAGGCGATCTTCAACAGCGTAGTCTTCCCCGCCCCGTTCCGCCCCAGCACGGCCCAATGCAGCCCCCGCTCGATACGCCAATCGACGCCGTCCAGAATCCGCGCGCCGTTGGCCTGGTAAGAAACATCTGACAATTCAAGCAAGGCGTGTGCAGTCATAAACGAAAACTCTGGGGAGTGATTGAAAAATATGGTTCTTCACCACTATTTTCTTTCCTGCAATCGAACCGGACCGAGCAAGCCGGCCGGCTGTAAGGGAGTTTTGGCTTTCCAAGTTTTCACCGTGGTCGATGTCACGCGATTTTTGACGCCGGGCTGCTCGTCGCCCACCAACCGGTTCAACCACGTGTTAACTACGGTTACCTCCAGCGTGTTCGTGCCCCGCTTTACGGCACCGCTGATGTCAAGCGTGTAGGGCCGCTTCCAGACCGTACCCACCGTCTTGCCGTTCACGCGCACCTCGGCGATTTCATGCACCTCGCCCAGATCCAGAACAACGGTCGACTGGGGATTGGAAACCTGGAATTCGGTGCGGTACGTCGCTGGGCCGGAGTAATACTTGAT